>JAFDGP010000068.1 GCA_019309245.1 Deltaproteobacteria bacterium
AGCGTGTTGTGGTATTCCATGGCAAAAAGCAAGACTGCTCCCGATACGTTCAGGACCAGCGCGGAGGCCAATGCCAGCTTTGAGTGCAAGCTGATCCTGGCCCATCCGACACGCGATAACGGGCGTTTGCTTTTGACTTCGGCCAGGACGAGAAAACCGATCCCCCCCAAAATGATCAGCCCGCACACGGTGAAGTTGACGAGCCAGTCGTTTCTAAAGGCTGTCAAGCTGTCTGAAAACGGGCTGAACCCCGCATTGCAAAAGGCGCTGATGGCATGAAAAACCGCCAGATACAGGGCTTCGCCGGGCCCGCGGGTTGAAAAAAAACGGATAAACAGCAACATCGCACCCAGAGCCTCGATCACGAAGGTGAAGCGCACCACATCAAAAAGCAGTCTCGACACGGAACGCTCCCCAGTGTGAGTAAAGGTATCCCGGACCGTGAGCCTGCCCGCAATGCTCACCCGCCGTCCCGCAACCAGGAGAAAAACGGTCGAAAGGGTCAGGATCCCCAATCCCCCGGCCTGGATCAATCCCAGAACCACCAACTGGCCGAACCTGGTCAATGCAGTGCCGGTGTCCACCACTGTCAATCCGGTGACACAGGCTGCGGATGTCGAGGTAAACAGGGCGTCCACCAATCCAAGCGGGTCCCCCGTAGAGGCCGCGGGCAGGAGTAACAGGAGCGTGCCGACCGCGATCAGGCAGGCAAAGGCGGATATGGAAAGTCTGGCAGGTGAATTTATGGCGTTATGAAGGCGCACGACCTGTAACCATGTTCAATCCAGCGGCCGGCGGCAGGACCGGCGGAACCAAAACCCTGTGAGTCACCCTGTTGCTTCATGCGGCCCCCCTGCCCGGACATTCGTTTGGATCATTGATAGTCGATTCCCCATTCTTTTGTCAACATTAGGCAATGGCATCTTATTGTCTACGATTGTCCCGGACGCAACATCCTTCTCAATCCCCCTTTTTAAGACCTGTAGGTCAGGGAACGCGTCCGCCGCAGGCGGACGCGTTCCCTGACAATCATCCTTTTAAGGGCCCGCAGCCGCTCAAGGCCGAACGGTCACAGCACCACGCAGACCAACACAAACAATTTCAGCGCATAGTCCAATTTTCTTACGAAATTTCTTGTATTTTTGTACTCTTGTGTTCTCGTGATTCTAAAAACGGAAAGGCTCAGAAGGGACAAAGGCAAGCGATTTTCTGTTCACTATTTACAACCACACGGCACATGTTGCAATATGCAACACGCTCAAGGTAGGAAAAAATGGCCCTCGCCGGGGCCCATTAATTTCTTTTATATTCCCTGGATAGAAACGTGCTAGTGGCCGCCGGTTCCAAGAATCCCAGAAGCCGCGATCGACAGAACCAGGACTTCAAGTACCGCGATCACCGCATAGACATGGTCTTTTTGCCGCAGGTATCCCCGAATCAATACCAGATAGCAGATAATGGTCATGGCCGCCAACAGCGCCATACCGACAAAATTCAGAAAATCCCCATGCCCCAGCAGGGCCACCCAGCCCCACCCATGCGGAGAATTGGTGGCCTGGAGGTATTCATGGACTCCCTCCCCCCAATGCTGTGCAACAACGGCCATGTCCACATGCGCGGGCAGTACGCCTGACACATAGATGATATAGGTCACAAGCATGAGAAAGATCCCTCCCCACGCACCGAAAAGCAGGAGATTGGCATACGTCACCTGTTCAGGGGTCGGTTGGAGGTCGCTGTCGTTTTGAGCGTTCATGGAATCGTACTCCTTTCCTATCAGCGCATTTTGCAGTGAAAATTATCCGAGAATATTGAGTCCCAGCCCTTTGTCAACCGCCTTGAAGCCGGCGAAAAACAGCACTACGATGACAAGAATGCGGATAAATTTCGGCTTAGCAATCGCCAAGAGCTTGACCCCAACAAAGGAGCCGAGCATCAGCCCAACAATCGAGGGAACCGCAATAAGGGGTATCACACACCCTTTGTTCAGGTAAACCCACGCGGCCGAGGTATCTGTGATGGACAACAAGAACTTGCTGGTCGCCACAGATACCTTCATGGGAGCACCCATCACCAGGTTGAGCACGGGAATATTCGCCCAGCCCGCCCCCAGGCCGAACATGCCGGCAATGATCCCAATCAGTACAAATAAGCCCAGACCGAGCACGCTGCGGTGGGTCTTCCAATCCACCCTTTCCTTGGCCCCGGGATCCCAGTACGCCCCGCGGAGCCCCAGGGCAAGGCCCACCGCGTCTTGTTTATTGACCACGGGTTTTTCCGTATTTTTTGATACAAGGAGTAAAATAGCAATCCCCACAATGGTAAACCCAAGGCAGGTCTGCACAATGGCCGGATTCAGGGCGGATAGATAGAGGCCGAGCATCGCTCCGGCAACAGCACAGGTGGATGCAATCAGGGCCACGGGCAGGGTCAGACGCAGGCTGGCCAGATTGCGTTTAAGCAGTCCCGGCCCGGCCGCCAGGGCACCCGCCAGAGCCACCATCAGTCCCGCGCCTCTAACAAAGTCAATGTGAAATGGGAAAAAGCCGCTGACCAACGGCACATACAGCACCCCGCCTCCAACGCCGGCCATGACTGCCAAGATCCCCAAGGCGAAACAGAATACCAGCAGCACAAGAGGCCAGAACCACCATGGTCTGGTCCCGGCTCCTGCGGCGGCAACCTCCTCAGCCGCAATTACCACCGCCGGGCAGGTCAAGATCAGGACAAAAAATGCTGACATCACATGGCGGGTCCCCATGAGCCCTCTACTACACATTGTCTTGGCCATCTCGCCGTTCCTTTCTAAGTGTGTGGGTAGACTCGTCATCTTCCAGATTATCACTTAAGTCCCAGGGCTTCCTATACATGAGAATCGTCCTGGAGTCAACCCCTATGTTGCGATCTGCAATGGCGTAAACAGAGAAAAAAATTTCCACTCATGGGCCAGCCAAACCCGTTGGTCGGCAGTTCGCGGTAAACAGTGAACGGTGCGCAGGGACTGATATTAAGGGGCAACCCTGTATTTTGTGGCGGGTTCCCAGCATCCCCCATGATATGGTATCTTTTGCTTGACGGCCTTATCGTCTTCTGGTAGAGGAGCCCTTTATCCCGTCTGAATCAGCAGCGATTCTAGTCCGATTTTTGAGAAAGGAGATGCGCATGCGAACCATTGCCATTGCAAACCAGAAAGGCGGATGCGGTAAGACCACCACGGCCATTAACCTTTCGGCGTGCCTGGTATCGTCCGGAAAAAGGGTTCTTCTCATTGACCTGGACCCACAGTCACACGCCACCATGGGGTTGGGTGTGGAGGTGGATCCGAAAAAGACCATGTACCATGTCATGGCTTGGGATGAAGATGCCCCTATAGTGCTTGAGGACATCATGGTAGCAGTCAAAGATAATTTTCACCTTGCCCCGTCGGACATCAAGCTCAGTGCCATCGAACAGGAACTTGCAGGCCGGAAAGGCCGGGAGCATACCTTAATGCACGCTCTTCAGGGCCTTGAGCGTTTCTACGATTTTATCATTATTGATTGTCCACCCAGTATCGGGCATTTGTGTTTCAATGCTCTTCGTGCCGCCGGGGAGGCCATTATCCCCATCGACATGAGCCTGTTTTCGCTCCGAGGGGTCGCCAAACTCACGGACATCATGGTCTTGCTGGAAAACCACTGCGAGCATCACGTACAGACCCGCGCCCTGGTCACCATGTTCGATTATCGGACCCGGTACTCTCGACAGGTCCTGGAAAAGGTCAAGGAGACATTTAAAGACAGGGTGTTTGAAACCGTGATCCGGTATAACATCCGTCTCCGGGAAACCGTGGACCACGGACTACCGGTGGGAGATTATGACAAGCACGCCATCGGCCAGAAGGATTATGAAAACCTGGCCAGGGAAGTAATTGCTGCATCTGAAACCGGCCGGGCAAAAACGGCCTGCGAACGGACCCATGCCCAGGATATCCTCAAACGGGCGGAGGATTATTTGGATGCGGTGCACGATTCTCCCATTCCCATAGAGCCTCCCGACGAAATGGACGAAGCGTTTCCATTCCCGGTGCAATCTTCTTATTCCGCAATGATCGAGGCCCTGGCTGCCTCGCCGGCAGAAGGGGCCTCGGAGTCGGAGGATTCGTATGAAGAGTTTTAGAGGGCTTTAAAGTTCTATGTGGTGGGTGAGCCATGTTGGCAGGTACTACCATATCGCGGTAACAATCCAATTGGTGGGCGCTTGAAGTACAACAGTACGTCGGCACGCCCACCGCCTCGCATCTCCGGCAAACTCGGCAACCGGTGGATCCGGGGGGCGTTGCATTTCTTGACATCCCGCTGACTTCATTCTAGACTGAAATTAAGGATAAGATCATCCCATGGTTTTATCCTCCTTGATTTGGCCCCCGGTGTTATCCCGCGCCGGGGGCCTGCTTTTTTGCGCTCGTTGGCAATTGTTGACGTTGCGGTTTTGGGTAAGATGTCGTATGGTTCACCCTCTTAGGAAACTCAATTCAAATTTCAGAGTTTCTTTCATGCAGCGTTTAGGGATGGTCGACTTTTTACCAAGCCCTTAAGGATAGGACACCAACGACCATGAAAACAGCACCGACTTCGGCAAGGGGGAATGATGAAAAAGAATCTGTTTCAAAAAATTGCCTACTGCACCGATTTTTCGGATCACGCCAATGAGGCGTTTCTAACCGCCAAAGACCTGGCCACACACTACGGTGCAAGCCTGCACATTGTGCATGTGATGGCCACATATTCCGCCCCCATCGGAGAGGCCTACTTTCCCGAAGAACAGGATGCCACCCTCCTGGCCAAGGCCTCTCAGGCGGCCCGCGAGGCGATTGAGGAGAACTATGTAAGTAGCCTGCCCGAGGATCTGGCCCACGACGTGCATCTTCTGTCCGGTTATCCTGCAACGGAAATCGTGTCGCTGGCCAGAGAAAAGGGCATCGACCTTATTGTCATGGGATCGCACGGACTCACAGGGGTCGCACATGTTCTTTTCGGCAGTACAGCCGACCGGGTCGTGCGAAAGGCGCCCTGCTCGGTACTGACCGTTCGATTCCCCGAGAAGGATTGACAAGGAATTTTGTGCATGAGTAAAATCACCCTTCGCACCTGTGTATCAGCCACAGGGCATTTCTCATACGGTATCCACAAACCGCGGTTTACAGCCGTTAATCTCAGGAAAAAGGACTATATTGTGACCCTAGGCCACACCGTTGACGACCAGCCTGTCACCAATACAGCGAACTTTCCCAAAGGCCCCGTCCATGTTGCCGCATCCGGCGAGGTATTCGAAATTCCCAATGCCTTTCCATTTTTCGGGGCAACGTTTATCCCAAAGGCCGGTGCTGATCGACAGATCTCAGGCTGTAACCCCTTTGAAACTGAATCCCCGGTATCCACCACCCAAGAACGCTCGAAGATGCCCCATGGCAACGAGCGACTCGAAGATCTGGGCCGGCCCGCCCTTCTGGCTCTGGCGAAGGCCTCTTCTGATCCGGTCTTGTTAAGCCGCCTGGCGGAGCGATCCTGCAGGTTCGTCCACGACAAAGAAAGCGGCTATCCCACCGGCATGCGCTACGAACGCACTGAAAGCGGTCGTCTTCGCCCGGCCGTCCGGGACCATTATTTATTCGAAGTGGTCTCCAACAATCCGTGGCTCCCGGATGCCTATAAGCGCGCCATGGTCTTAACCCCCGGCGCTCAGGGAGACAGTCCCATTATGGGAGAATACGACCACGACGGCACCCACATTTGGGAATACCTGCGAGAAAACAGCTACATCCCCTGGGGACACTATGCCGCGAACATGGCCCATGATGCGATCCGCTACACGGTGTCCTCCCTTTCATTGGCAGACATTGTGGGCCTGCGACACCTTTATTATCAAAGAATCTATATCCAACTTGCTGAAAGTCTTAACCTGAGCGTGCCCGAGGCCAATGGTCCCTTGTCCCCCAATTCGCTGGAAGACCTACGGCGCCGGGCAGTCGAGGCCGTGGAGACCCTGGCCGCAAAAAAGAGGCCCCTGCCCTTCAACGGAACGATTTGGGGCCAGAACTTCGGGTTTGACCTGTCTCCTTCAGGATATCGACTCAATGCCTCCCACCAACAGATCCATCAGCAATACGCCCTGGTTCCCCCCGCGGTTCCGGAATGGACCGGCACTCTCGAAAAAACCGGAGCAGAACCAATTCCCACCTATGTGCAGGGAGATCTCGTCACCGCATTCATCCGGGAATACCGCGAGGCCGTTGGACGCCCGTTTTTTGAGCTGTACTTAAAGGCCATTCAAAACAACGTGCGTACAGACGGCCACCCAGATAAGAGCCCTTCGCTGGTGTATTATGAGGATGAACACGTGACCGCCTTTGTTCCCAAGGCCCAGCGCTCTCAGGGTGAAGTCCAGATCATCACCAAGAAACCGGTCGGCAATATTATTGAAGCGGACCTTGAAGTGCGATATTCTCTGGACCGAGCCATCTGGCTGACCATGAGAATTCTGGAAGCCCTGGGGGCCCGGATGATCACCATCTTTGATCTGTCGAAAAGGTTCGATGATCCCAACTGCGACCAGCATCTTGTGTATTGTTTTCTCCCGAGGCACCCGCAATCCCCGGGCAGTTTCAGTGAATTTCAACAGCGCTGGATCATTGGACACTATCCTGAAGATTTCGCCGAAACGTGCCGGCAACAGGTCCCCAAGCTGATGGGTCCGGCCGGCCAACCGGAGGACGCTGGTTCGTGGAACAACCCAAAATAGCCAAACAGTTTTATGACGCGGTCAACCAGAGCTCCGGGTTCAGAAAAAGGAGTCCGCTTTTTTACGTCCTGCTCATTGTCGCCATTACGCTCCTAGGGACCGATACCTATGTCCGCTACCAGGCGGTTCCCGGGCTGCGCAAGCGAAATGCCGACCTTCTGGAAAAGGTCCGTCGCCTTGAACGCCGTCTTGATCAGCTACAGGCCGGCATCGAGCAAAAGGACAACGACATCTTTCGGCTCAAGACACTCCTGGCCCCTTTTGAGAAGGCCGCCATGAAACGATATCCGGGTGCCGTCGAAGAGGCCCTTGACCGGCTCAGCGATGAACTCGACCACAACCGCGGAGAACTTGCGGACCTGCATCATTCCCGTGAAACGCAACAAAAGGAGATCAACAAACTCAAGCGGCAACGTCTCAAGGACCAGAAACAGATCGCCGAGCTCAAGGGACAGCTTGTGAAACTGGAAGAGCAATACGCCGAGCAACAACGCAGACTCTCAGACCTGTCGGACTTGAATGCGTACCTTTCCGTAGCCACCTGGGACCAGGACGGCGATGCGATCCTGTGGAAGGGGCAAAGGGTGGAAACCCCGGTGTCCGGATGGATGAAGGGGTTCCGGAAGCAAGACGACACTGAAAAAATGGCGTGGCAATGTGGATCGTCGGCCCTTTTTCATTACCGGGAAGTGATGGACGCCCATCCTGCGTACCCTTTTCCCTACTATGTGGTCGCCAAGTGTCTTGAGGCCCGTGGGGAGTCCTCCTGGAAGGACTATGCGAAAAAGGGTGTCTCGATCCTGGAAAAGACCACCAGGATCTCCGGGCATGCCCCGGATCACGATGACGCCCTGGCAGACCTGTCGGCGCTTTTGAAAAAAGGTGAGTAGCATGAAAAAACTGCCTATCATCCTCCTGGCTGTCGTGGCCGTGGCAGCCGCCTGCTTCGCGGTCTACAGGCTGACAGCCACCCGATATGAGAAAAAACTCACCAGGAGCCTGCGGCAGGCCCGGGATGAATACTGGGACAAGATCGGTATGCTGGAAAAAAATGTCGCCGAACTTCAGGAAGAGTTGTCCCAACAGAAAGAGACCATTTTGCCGAAAGAAAGGCTGGAACAGGTCTATGGCGAGACGCCGGCTCCCCCGGGGCCGGCTGAGCCATCTCGTGAAACGGATTGCACCGCTCTGGAAGGTGAGCTGGATGCGGTATTCTCGTATCTGGACAAGAAGGCCTATGTCCGGGATTATGCGCTTCCCGGTGGTACGGCCACGGTGTTTAATGAGGTGGTGAGGTTGTTGACTGGACACCTGCCCCTGGTCTCGGGTGAAATGAAAGACATGGTTAGCCTGACGCGGAATGTGGCCCATTTCTTCCGCACCCTGGGCAAGGACCGCATCGACTTGTTGAAAGACATCATGGCAAACGAAAACGATATCGTGGAGCCGATGACCGCGACTTTCTTTTCCTGGTTCCTATCGTGCGAGCAGTGTGGCCATGATCAATACCGGTGTCCGTCCCTGGAAGTCCTGTATCAATACGCCGGATTTTTCCTGAACACACTCGCGGGAAAGAGTTATCTCTTGAGAAGGGATTCAAAGCTCAGGGTCCTGGTGAGTTACTACTGTGTGCTGATCCTGGACAAGGCCAATGAGGAAATGCTGAACCGGCACGGCATTGACATTCGGGATTTCATCTATTATTTGTTCCAGGAAATCTCGAGTCAGAAAGGGCTTGTCCACAAAAAGGCCTACCTTGACACCCTCAAAGAGCTTCGAGCCAAGTATCATGTCAGTCGCGGTCAATAATGTGCCCTCTGCTCCTCCTTTTTCAAAGAGAAGTTCGTAGGTGGCCTACGCCCACCAACAACAAAATTCTACTGGCATGCGGTACCGGATGGATTGAAACATCTGGCGGGGATCATATGTCGCCTTCCTGCTTTTTTCTTTTCGTGCTTTCGTCGTTTCGTACTTTCGTGATAATTTTTTAAACTCCTGGCTCGGCTGGATAAAAAAAGGCACCCATCTATGCAAAACTCGAAAGAAAATACCCAACCCGTGCCCGGTGGCGTCTATTTGTGTCAGGTCAACGAATCGGTTTCCTGTGGGGCCTGCTGCGGCCTCTATAACGTCAAAGTCCCTTCGTTTAAAGCGCTCCAAGGCATGCTGGCACGACGAACAGCCGATTTTGATGTTCTTCCCAGAACGATGGACGCAATTTTGGACTTTCAGACGCAGACCGAAGCCACGGCGTGCAGCACCCGTCCCTTGCCGGATTTTCATCACTGTGCCTTCCTGGGGTTGGTAGGCAAAAAGCGCTCCCGGGTCGGGTGTCTTTTGCATCCCATGAATCCGGGTAACAATGGCATGGACTTCCGGGGTCTGAGCTTTTACGGCGGTCTGGCATGCAACGCCTATTTTTGTCCGTCGTACCACCAGTTGTCCGCTTCTGTGAAACAAATCGTAACCGCTGTTTCGACAGACTGGTACACATACGGGCTCGTGATCACCGAAGCGCAACTGCTGGAGGCCTTCTTCTCGCACGTTGAGGCACGAATCGGCCGGCCTTTGGTAAAAAAAGACGTCCTGGGAAATCCGGAGGCCAGCCAGGGTGTCCGCGATTTTCTTTCGCTGAAACTTACCTGGCCCTACCGAAAGAAGGACTCTTGCGCCCTGATTCACTATTTCTTCAAAGACGGCCTGTACCAAAGGCCGCCGGTGGACTATCCTTCCATCGCAGGACAGGAATCGAGGTATGACGTGATCTTCCGTCAACTGCACTCGTTCTTCGAATCCGCGCTCCAACTGCACCAAGCCGAAGCTTTGCTTGACCGCATGGTTGAGGGGCTGGCGGAAAATGTCTTAAGGGCATAGCTACAACTGCGCATGACTTTCCACGCCGTCAAGTGGTATTTTTTTGCTAACATTGGGCAATATAATACCCACACTATGAGAATCCGCCGTTTTTGAAATAGCCTAACCATTAGATATTGCATAGAATAATTCATACCATCTGATTTGCACGGATCTTGCAGGTTCGTCCTTACACTTGACTTTGCATGCGATTGTTCTGTACAAGGGAAACTCCATCCGCCACCCTAGTACAAATCAATCCTGAATCCGTGCACAATCCACCAGCTCTGCCAGTGGGGATTTGAAAAGGTGACAAAAGCGCTTTTTTCTAAAGCCAGGGCCTTTTCAGCAAGCCCTGGACGGTTGATCTGTACAGCAAGCGTCGCAGTG
>JAFDGP010000069.1 GCA_019309245.1 Deltaproteobacteria bacterium
TCAGGCCGCTTTCAGGATCAGCCGCAACACCCTTGAGTACGCATGACGGGCCGATGGGGCCCAACGGCTCTTTCCAGACGAGTGTCGGCGCCCTTCCTTCCAGGCCGGGGCCCAGAAACCAAGCGGCGACGGCGATGCCTAAAAGGACCATGACCGCAAGGATGAATGGCGAGTGTTTGGCGTTTCGATGTTCCGTCATTTCTGTTCGTGCCCACGGATAAAGAATCGCCGTGGACCATAACAACTTGTCCGGCAAGAATCAAGACGCATTCAGCGCTGCGCTCATGGTGGACCACTGGATGTGTTTCTTGACTTTTGGCCTGGCCTGGGATAAAAAAATGTATAAGATTGTTTTGGCCTTAGCGAGCACACAACTCAAAACAAACATTTTTGGCACAAATATCGCATGCAACCTATTGTTAACGTGGGAGGAATAACCATCGGCGAAGGAACCGAGCTGACCCTGATCGCTGGCCCGTGCGTCATTGAAAGTGCTGACGCGGTCATGGCGACAGCGGCCTTCCTCAAAGACCTGACCGACGAGCTTCACCTGCCTTTTGTTTTCAAGACTTCCTACGACAAGGCCAATCGCACATCGCTGGAGTCCTATCGCGGCCCGGGAATATTAAAGGGCTTGGAGGTGATCGCCCGCATCAAGGAGAAGCTGGACATTCCCGTCCTGTCCGATGTACACCGTTTTTCAGAGATCGGTCCGGCGGCGGAGGTCTTGGATATCATTCAGATCCCGGCGTTTTTGTGCCGCCAAACGGATTTTGTGACGGCTGTGGCCGAGACGGGCAAGCCGATAAACATCAAAAAAGGCCAATTTCTGGCGCCCTGGGACATCGAACACGCGGTGCTGAAGGTGACGTCCACAGGAAACCAACAAGTTCTGTTGACCGAACGGGGTGTCTCGTTCGGCTACAACAACCTGGTGGTGGATTTCCGGAGTCTGGCGATCATGCGTGGCCTGGGACGACCCGTGATCTTTGATGCCACACACAGTGTGCAGTTGCCGGGAGGACTGGGACAATCGTCCGGTGGGCAGAGGCAATTCGTGCCTGTTTTGGCTCGTGCAGCAACCGCAGCCGGTGTGGATGGTCTCTTTATGGAGGTGCACAAAGACCCGGACAAGGCCCTTTGCGACGGGCCAAACGCCCTGGCCTTGCAGGACCTGAAGGCACTTCTGGAACAGGTTCTGGCGATCAGGCATGCCCTGGATGCCCAAAAAAAGGGAGAGGGCGGGACATCATGATCAGGATGCGAACGGTTCTGGTTGTGTTAATCGCCTTGATGCTTGCCGGCCTGGCTGCAGGCCTGTGGCGGTTGCATCGTCTGCAAAAAGATCCAGGGGATATCCTTGCGGTGATGCCCGAGCATGCGGATGTCACATTGCATCACATTCGTCACGTTGCTACCCGGGACGGCAGAAAGCAATGGTCGTTGAATGCAGACTCGGTGCGTTACAAAAAGGCCGGGAACCTGTTCGAACTCGAGAATGTGCGGGTGACCTTTTATCTGAAAGACGGACAGAGCGTGCAGGTAACCGGTGATCACGGCGTCTTTTGTGAGGATACAAAACAGATTGAAATCTCAGGCAATGTGCTCGTTCTACAAGCGGACCGAAAGATGAGAACGGACCGGCTGCGCTATGATGACGAGCGTCAGGCGATCTCTACGGATACGCCTGTTACACTGGAAGGGGACGGCATTCGGCTGACCGGTAGAAACCTCGCGTTTTCCTTTGCCACCGAACAGGCGGTGGTCTGGGGAAATGTGGACGCGGTCATCAGCAATATGCGGCTTTAACAGCGTGAAGTGCCTTGAGGTTGGTGAAACCCATTTGGTTGTATGTTCTTTTATGAGGGAGAAGGCCCTCATGGTTGGCACAAGTCATTGATAAGGATGCCGAGCTTGATGACAGGAACCGCAACCAGAGGACTGGTGATTGTGATGGCCGGGATAGTGGTGCTGGTCTTGTCGATATATTGCGACCAAGGCCGGCGCGTGATTGCCGGCGAGTCTGATGCGGTGCGGCCGGGCGCGGCGGCCGGGGGGACGATTCACATTACCTCCGACAAAGTGACATCGGATCACAATGAACGATGGGTGGAATTTATCGGTCATGTACGGGCAACCCAGGATGACGGGGTGATTACAGCAGACCGGATCAAGATTTTTTATGAGCCTGAAAAGCAAGGTGCGGAAGGAACAGACAGCGCAGCCGTGGAAAAAATGGTCGCACAAGGAAATGTCAAGATTGTCTTTGACAAAGCAGCCAAGACGGCCATGGCTGAACAGGCGGTTTACACGCTGCACGACAAGGTCCTGGTGCTGAGCGGTGGTCGGCCGACAGTTCGTGCAGGCGATGACGTGGTTCAAGGCGAGAAAATCACACTCTTTCAGGCAGAAAACAAGACGTTGGTGGAGGGCGGCCGGGACGGCCAGGTGGAGGCAACATTTCGTTCCAATGGTCAGGGGGGTCTGATAAAATAAATAATATGGCAAAAGAGCCGATCCGGCTGCACTCAGTCCCAGGCTATGGCTATTGGCCCCGGGTGGGTAAGGTGTGATGGCGACCCTGGTTGCCCAGAATTTAGTCAAGGCCTATCGGGGCCGACGTGTGGTGGATCGGGTCTCGATGGAGGTCGAAAGCGGAAGCATTGTGGGGTTGTTGGGCCCGAACGGGGCTGGCAAGACAACGAGCTTTTATATGATTGTTGGCTTTATTCGACCTGACGAGGGCAAGGTTTTTCTGGACGGCGAAGATATTACGTCGTTTCCGATGCATCAGAGAGCCCGAAAAGGTGTGGGGTATCTGCCTCAGGAAACGTCGATTTTTCGAAAGCTGACGGTTGAAGAGAATATTGCAGCGATTCTGGAGACCCTGCCGCTGACGAAGGCGCAGCGGGCCCGGCGTCTGGAAGAACTTCTCGACGAGCTCAATATCGCCCACTTGGCCGGCCAGAAGGGCTTTGCGCTTTCGGGCGGAGAACGACGTCGGGTGGAAATCTCGCGGGCCCTGGTTAATGAACCGTCTTTTTTGCTTTTGGATGAACCATTTGCGGGCATTGACCCGATAGCGGTCATTGATATACAAAGAATTATGGAGACATTGAAGGCGCGTGGCATCGGAGTGGTCATTTCCGATCATAATGTCCGCGAGACATTGGGAGTATGTGACTGGGCATGCATTCTAAATGAGGGGAGCATCATTGAATCGGGAACACCGCAGGCCATTGCATCGAGCGAGGTGGCCCGGGAAATCTATCTGGGGGAACGTTTTCAACTGTAGCTTTTCTTGTTAACCCTGAGCGAGAATTGTTGATATGGCACTGGAACTTCGACAACACCTGCGTCTTACACAACAACTGGTGATGACACCCCAGCTCCAGCAGGCGATCAAGCTTTTACAGTTATCTCGCCTGGAGTTGCTGGATGTGATCAATCAGGAAATGGTTGAAAATCCGCTTCTGGAAGAAACGCCCGACGAACAGGCTCCCGAGCAGACGCCGGAGGAAACTCCCGAAAAGGATTCCGGCCCGGCTTCGCAGGCCCAGGTGGAACCGGACAGCGTAAAACCGGTGACCGTGGAAGAAAGGGTTCGAGAAGACATTGACTGGTCCAACTATCTGGACGAATACAATGCCACGGGCCCGGTATATTATGAGCCGGAAGAGCGTGAGACTCCCGAATATGAAAATTTTCTCGCCAGGAAACAGTCCCTGGTGGATCACCTGATGTGGCAACTCCTTTTGTCGCATCCCGACGAGATGGAGGAGCGGATCGGAAGCGCGATCATTTGCAACCTGAATCGGGATGGTTACCTTCAGGCGACAATCGGCGAGTGGGCCACACTGACAGGCGCAGACACCTCGGAGGTAGAAAAAGTGCTGGAAAAACTCCAGGCCTTTGATCCCATCGGGGTCTGTGCCAGGGACCTGAAGGAGTGTTTGCTGATTCAGGCCCGGTATCTGGGGCTGGAAGACTCCCTGGTGGTTCGCATTATTGAAGGCCATTTTAAGCACCTGGAAAACAAAAACTATAAGGCGATCAGCCATGCCCTGGGGGTTTCTTTTGACGAAGTCCTGGGTGCGGTGGAGATCATTATCCGCATGGAACCCAAGCCGGGGAGGCAGTACAGTGACGAGGATCCGCACTATATCAGCCCGGATATTTTTGTGTACAAGATCGGCGATGAGTTCGTTATCGTTTTAAACGAAGACGGCATGCCCAAATTGCGCGTGAGCACCTTTTACCGGGACGCGTTGAGCAAAGGGGATGCGGTGCCGAGCCAGACCCGGGACTACATTCAGAACAAGCTTCGGTCGGCGGTTTGGCTGATCCGAAGCATTCATCAGCGGCAAAGAACGATCTACAGGGTGGTTGAGAGCATTGTTCGGCATCAAAGGGAGTTTCTGGAAAAGGGCATCGGGTATCTCAAACCGATGGTCTTGCGGGATGTGGCCGAGGATATCGGGATGCATGAGTCCACGGTAAGCCGGGTGACGACGAACAAATATGTTCACACCCCACAGGGCACTTTCGAACTCAAGTTTTTCTTCAACAGCTCCATCAATCGTCTGGACGGTGAGGCCATTGCATCGGCGAGCGTTAAGGAAAAGATTCTTCAAATCGTTCAGTCCGAAGATCCTGCCAGGCCGTACAGTGATCGCAAGATGGTGGAAATTCTAAAAAAATCTAATATCAATGTTGCGCGCAGGACCGTGGCCAAGTACCGGGAGATGTTGCGTGTTTTACCCTCAAACAAACGCAAGAGGATACAGGGAGGTTCTTCAGCATGCAAAAATCAATAACCTTCATTAACCTGGATTCATCAGAACCCTTAAAGGCATATGCCTTTGAAAAGCTTGACCGTTTTGACCGCTTCCTTCAGAACCCGGCCAAGGCGAATGTGGTGTTGACCGTCGAGAAATTTCGCCATATCGCGGAAATCAATATCAGTGCGGATGGATTTTCCATAAACGCCCATGAAGAGACCTCTGACATGTATTCGGCCATAGATATGGCCCTGGACAAAATCGATAAGCAGCTGAAGAAAAACAAGAAAAAATTCAAGAAACGCCGATCAACTGCCGCCAAGTCAAAGACCTATCCACATGAAGAGGCCGAAGCATTTTCGTCTGAGCCTTTGGAAGAAGACGCCTTGCCCAAGATCATGAAAATCAAGAGCGTTGACTACAAACCTATGGATGTGGATGAAGCGGTCCTTCAGATGCGGTTGATTAAAGATAGCTTTTTGGTGTTCGCCGATGCCGAGACGGATCAGATTAACGTATTGTACCGGTTGAAGGATGGCAATTTCGGTTTGATCCAACCCCGTTCCTGAAAAAAGCGCGATGAGAATCCTGGATAACCTGAAAACAGAGGCTATTGTGGCCGAGCTGCATGCTACGGACAAAAAAGGGGTGCTTCAGGAGTTGACCGCTGCGCTGGCACAGGTTTCGGGGATGGACCCGGACGAGATGGTCCAGGTGTTGATGGAAAGAGAACGGCTGGGAAGCACCGGGATCGGCGGTGGGATCGCGATCCCCCATGGCAAGATGAAATCCTTGAAGTCGCTTCTGATGGGGTTTGGAAGAAGCCGCGCCGGGGTTGATTTTGATGCGATGGATGGAAAACGGACCCATCTTTTTTTCTTGCTGCTTGCTCCTGAAGATTCCACGGGTGGTCACCTCAAGATGCTCGCCAGGATTTCCAGACTACTCAAAAACACGGTTTTCAAAGAACGGCTGATGAATGCTGCGGACGGGCAGGAACTGTACGCGGTGATCGAAAAAGAAGACAAAGAGTTTTGACCGCAGCGCGGGGTTCATTGGAACAACAAAAAATCGTCATCATTACGGGCCTGTCGGGTTCGGGAAAAAGCACGGCCATGAAGGCCCTTGAAGACGCCGGTTTTTTTTGCGTGGACAACCTGCCGATCGTCTTGCTCCCGGCGTTCTTGCGGGTGCGAATCGGGCAGTCCTGGGAAGTCTCAAACCTGGCCCTGATTATGGATATCCGTGAGAAAACCTTTGTTTCCCGCTACCCTGAAGTTTTCAACGAGCTCAAAGGACAGGGATACCAGTTTGAAATCATTTTCCTGGAGGCCTCGGAAAATGATCTGATCCGGCGGTACAGCCAAACCCGAAGGCAACACCCGCTGGCGCGGGAAAAAGGCTTGCTCGAAGGCATTCGCGCTGAAAAAGCCCAGCTTCAGGACCTTCGGGAGATTGCCGATATTGTGATCGATACCTCGAACTGCAATGTCCACGAACTCAGGGCGATCGTGCTTCGCCATGTGTTGAAGCAAATTCATGGGACGCAGATCCAGGTGCTCATTCAGTCATTTGGGTTCAAATTTGGCATTCCCCGTGAAGCGGACCTGATCATGGATGTGCGGTTTTTGCCGAACCCCTATTTTGTCCCGGAACTCAAGGAACTGGACGGCACAACCGCCCCGGTTGAGCTGTATGTCAAACAATGGGACCAAACAAGGATTTTTATTGACAAGTACTTAGATCTTCTTGACTTTTTGTTGCCCCTCTACGAAGAGGAGGGAAAGTCATACCTGACTGTCGCCATCGGCTGTACCGGGGGAAGGCATCGGTCGGTGGTGGTGGCCCATGAGGTTTTTGAGCACCTGAAGGGCAAACTGAAATCCGTGCACTTGACACACCGTGATATTGAGTTAGGTTAGGGCGTCCATTCATCAAAGACTTATAGACAAAGCTCTCGGCTGCCGGTTGCCGTGATGGTTCTTGAGAGCCGGAAAGCGAGGAATTATACACTATGATTGGAATTGTGATTGTGACGCACAGCGGTTTGGGTGAGGCCCTGATTGAGGCCGCAGAATGCGTCCTGGGTGGGCCGTTGGAAGCGACTACCGCGGTGAGTGTGGACCTTAACCACAGCGCTGAAAAGATGAGAAAAAAGATCGTGTCAGCGATTAAGGCTGTGGATCAGGGCGATGGCGTGATTATGCTCACCGACATGTTTGGGGGCACGCCGTCCAATTTGAGCCTGTCTTTTCTCGAAGAGGGAAAGATTGATGTGTTGACCGGGGTCAACCTGCCGGTTTTAATTCGGGCGGAAAAGATGCGCCGCGATGACAACGACCTGGACCACCTGGCTGAAAGCATACAGGCGTACGGGAAAAAGAGCATCTCTTTGGCTAGCGGGGTCTTGAAAGGGAATAAAAAGACCGGGACCTAAGACTGGAAGGAGGCGTTATGAGCGTTCGTGTGGGAATCAACGGGTTTGGACGGATAGGGCGGCTTGCTTTCAGGGCGGCCATGAAAAACGACGCGGTTGACGTGGTAGCCATCAATGACCTGACCGATGCGGCTACCATGGCGCATTTGCTCAAATACGACTCGGTGCACCGGGCGCTGGAGGCCGAAATTGTCGCCGGGAAAGACGCGATCGAGGTCGATGGACGTTCGATCGTCTACACGGCGGTCAAGGATCCCGCGGACCTGAAGTGGAAGGACCTCGGAGTGGACGTAGTTATGGAGTGTACAGGGTTTTTCCGCACGCGGGAAGGGGCCGGAAAACACCTGACTGCGGGCGCCAAGAAGGTGATTATTTCTGCACCGGCTACGGATCCGGACATCACGATCGTCATCGGCGTCAATGATGCCCTGTATGATCCGAAGGCCCATCACATCATCTCCAACGCGTCGTGCACCACGAACTGCCTGGCCCCCGTGGCCAAGGTGTTGTCCGAGAATTTCGGAATCATTAGCGGGCTGATGACCACGGTGCACTCCTACACCGGGGATCAGCGGCTGCTTGATTTTCCTCATAAGGACCTCAGGCGTGCCCGAGCGGCGGCGCTTTCCATGATTCCCACGACCACGGGGGCGGCAAAGGCCGTGGCGCTGGTACTGCCGGAACTGGAGGGCAAACTCAACGGGCTTGCGGTTCGGGTGCCCACCGCGAATGTGTCGCTGGTGGATCTGGTGGCCAGGGTGGGGAAGACCGGGTTGACACCTGCCGATGTGAACGCGGCTTTAAAAGGGGCTGCTGAAGGACCCCTCAATGGTATTTTGGGGTTTAGTGAGCTGCCTTTGGTATCCAGTGACTTTAACGGCACGACGCTTTCTTCAGTCGTGGACGCTCCCACCACCTACGTGATGGACGATTTGGTCAAGGTCCTGTCGTGGTATGACAATGAAAGCGGATACGCGACCAGGATGGTGGATCTGGCGGCCATTATCGGCGGCCGAATTTAAGGGGTTTACGGAAGGGAGGCAGTACGATGGCTCAACGAACGCCATTGATCGCCGGAAACTGGAAGATGTTTAAGACCGGACCGGAGGCTGCTGACACGGCCGGGCGGCTCAGGTCCCTGGTAGCTGATATTGTAGACGTGGATGTGATGGTGGCCCCGCAGTTTGCCGCTTTGTGTTCGGTGGCTGAAGCCCTCAAAGGATCCAGGATTGCCCTGGGGGCCCAGGATGTGTTTTGGGAAAAACAAGGGGCCTACACCGGAGAGGTGTCTGCGCCGATGTTGAAGGCCGCTGGGTGTACCCATATTATCGTTGGGCATTCTGAACGCCGGCAATATTTTTCAGAAACAAACGAGACAGTCAACAAGAAGGTGAAGGCCGTGTTTGAAGAAGGCCTGGTCCCGGTGATGTGCATCGGCGAATCCGAGGCGCAGCGCGAGGCCGGAAAGACATTCTCCGTGATCGAGGAACAATTGGAAAGAGGTCTTGACGGCGTGGACCATGCCGGCCTTGAGAGGTTTATTCTTGCCTATGAGCCGGTCTGGGCGATCGGCACGGGGAAGACTGCGACAAGTGACCAGGCCCAGGAGGTCCACCGGTTTATCCGGGAGTGGGTGGAAAAGGCCGCTGGGAATTCAATTGCAAACAGTCTTCGGATATTGTATGGTGGCAGCGTCAAGCCTGAAAATATTGCAGGACTGATGGCCATGGACGACATCGACGGCGCACTGGTCGGCGGGGCCAGCCTGGACGCGGATTCGTTCGCGGGCATCGTGCGGCCCTGTTCCGCAGGGTCTGCATAAGATAGAAGGGTATCTCTAAAAATTAAAATTTCGATCCGAGTGCAAGGCATGCGAAAATTCTAACCGCAGGCATATTGGATGTATTCCGAGGACTAGAATTTGAGCATAACGCCGCAATCGGCGTCGAAAGGCAATTTTTAGAGGTGGCCTAGAATTTCCGGGCGGGAAGTTAGGGTTATGTCCACGTTTATTGTATTGATTCATGTGGTTGTCTGTATTGCGTTGATCCTGATCGTGTTGCTCCAAACGGGCAAAGGGGCTGACATGGGAGCCGCCTTTGGCGGCGGGAGCAGCCAAACCGTGTTCGGCAGCACGGGTGCCTCGACCTTTTTGACCAAGGCGACCACGGTGGCTGCCGTGGTCTTCATGCTTACATCGCTGAGCCTGGCCTACCTTTCGAGCCGGCGGCCCACGGTTTCGATTGTGCCGGAAGCACCGGTAACAGCGCCGGACCAAGAAATTCCAGAAGCGCCAGGGGAGGCGGTGCCTGCTGCACCGGTACACTCGGAGGCCGCACAGCATCCGGAACAGAGTTCCCAGATGCAACCGGGGGCGGGGCAGCCGGCTGCTTCTTCCGATGTGTCGGCAACGGCTGAATCGGCAGCCCAACAGGCTTCCAAACCGGTGGCCGCCCAGCCTGCCGAGGCACCTGCTGCCTCTAAGAAATGATCTTGTGCCGAAGTGGTGGAATTTGGTAGACACGCTGTCTTGAGGGGGCAGTGGGTAACTCCCGTGCGGGTTCAAATCCCGCCTTCGGCACCAACAAAATAGGGTATAAATTCAGAGGGTTGGCGATATTACGTCGGCCCTTGATTTTTTGGCACCCATCAAAAAGGA
>JAFDGP010000070.1 GCA_019309245.1 Deltaproteobacteria bacterium
CAACCTGATCCAGTTGTTGTTCTGTCAACCGGGCCAGAAAGTATGACTGTTCTTTGCCGGGGTCGAGGCCCTTTAGCAGGCAAGGCCTGCCTTGGGCTGTTTGGCCGATTCGGGCGTAGTGCCCGGTGGCCAGCGTGTTGGCACCGAGTCGTTTGGCATGCTCGACCAGCAGGCCGAATTTGATGTGCCGGTTGCATACGATGCACGGATTCGGGGTCAGCCCCGCCCGATAGCCTTCGGCGAAATATTGCACCACGTATTTTTGAAAAGCCCGGGAACAGTCGATAATTTCCAGCGGAATGCCAATCCGTTCAGCACTCCGGCGAGCAGCCGTAACGGCGCGGCTGTCTTGAGGCTGTTTCGGCTCCTTTTGGAAGATTTCGTAGCCAGTGAGAAAATGAAGACCGATAACCTCAAAACCTTCCTCCTTGAGGAGGGTTGCCGCCACCGCAGAATCAATGCCACCGCTTAAAGCGACAGCCACGACCTTTTTCATGTAAGGGCCGGATGGTCGACAGTGCTGATCTCCATGGCCCGTGTGGGACACGCCGGTACACAGAGCCCACAGACACTGCATTTTTTGTGGTTGAACACAACACTCATCTCAGGTCGCTTGATGGAAAGCGCGCCGGTGGGACATACGGCCGTGCATGCACCACAGTGCGTACATCGGTTCCTATTGCGGTTGATGTCCTGGCCTACGGGTGTGACCTGGATGCCGTGTTCTTTGAGGTAACGCACCCCGCGGTTGAAGTCTTTCTTGTTCCCGGACAGCTCCAGGACCATGATGCCCTCTTTTCGGGGCAGTATGGTTGCCTTGAGGATGTTGAAGGTCAGGTTATAATCAATGGCCAGGTAGCACACGATGGGCTTTCCAACCTCGGTCTTTGGAAATTGCAGAACCAGCATTCTGGAATACATGAAACACCTCTTTGAAAGGTTGCACGCGGGTTGCCGAAGGCCAGCCCAACGGCTCGGATGATGGAAGCGTTTAAATCAGAGCAACGACCGTTTGTCAACACGACTTCAGCGCCGGTGCGGTCTACGATGCTTGGTTTCCGGAAAACGGGGCCTCAAGAGCCGGCAGGGCCACGTTATATTCCCCTTCAGGAGGATACCTGGCGCGGGGCCTGAGGGATGCAGAAGGAGGGGGTCATCCTTGACGAGACATCTTGTAGACATGGACCATGCGTTGACAGGCGGTCATGTTGGTCATCAAGGCAAGTACCACGAGTCCGGCAAGAAACTGGCGGGTAAACAGCATGATCGTGATGACGACAAAACGCTCCATCCGGGTAAACCATCCCGTCTTGCAGGCCATCCCAAGACCCTCAGCCCTGGCGCGGGTGTAGCTGACCATCAATGATCCAAACATAGTCACAAAGCACAGCAGGACCAGCCCATGACAGGAGCGGACCACAGACCAATACAGCAATCCACATAAAAGGGCTGCTTCGGAATACCGGTCCAGGCATGAATCCAAAAAGGCTCCGAACGGAGAAACTCGGCCTGAGGTTCTGGCCACCGCCCCATCCAGGGCGTCAAAAGGACCGGATACCAGAAAAAGCCACGCCCCTGCGACAAGGTGATCGGCTGCCACAGCGATGCCTGCAAAGAGCGCTAGAAGGGCGCCAGCGATGGAAAGCAGGTTAGGATGGATACCGGTTCGTGAGAGCAGGGAGGCCAGTGGTCCGACGATGAAGCCCGTCCGCAGCTTTACCCAGTCGGTCAGTGTCCGGTGTTCACGCGCCATGATTGTTTGCAGGCAAGCCCTGTGCGTTGTGTATGGGTGTGCGGGACCGGGGCCGGGTATGGCCCTCAATTGTCTTTGGTGCCCGCAATAAAGTCTTCCATCATCTTGAAACCGTCGTCATCAGGGAACTGCCTGGGCGGATGTTTCATAAAATAGGCCGAAGGGGAATATAAAACGCCTCCTTTGCCCCTGTCCAAGGCCAGCTTACAGCACCGGATGGCATCAATGGCAATACCGGCGGAATTCGGAGAATCTTCCACAGAGAGCCGCAGCTCCAGGTCCATGGGAACGTCGCCGAAGAGCTTTCCTTCCATGCGGATAAAGCAGACCTTATTGTCCCGTTGCCACGGCACGTAGTCGCTGGGGCCAATATGAATGTTTTCCGACGCCAACCGGTGTGACAACACAGATTGAACGGACTCTGTTTTTGATTCCCGCTTGCTGACCAGCCTGTCCCGGTCCAGCATGTTGAGAAAATCGGTATTGCCGCCGGTGTTGAGCTGGTACGTTCGTTCCAGTTTAACCCCCCTTTGTTTGAATAGATTTGCCAGGGCCCTGTGGGTGATGGTGGCGCCCAGCTGGCTCTTGATATCGTCTCCGATGATGGGAAGCCCTTTCTTCTTGAACCGCTCAGCCCATTCGGGATTGCTCGCGATAAAGACCGGCATGCAGTTGATCAAAGCGACCCCGGCGTCAAGGGCGCACTGCGCATAAAACCGGACCGCCTTTTCAGAGCCGACCGGCAGGTAGTTGAGCATGATTTCTGTCCCGGCATCTTTGAGCGTACGAACGATGTCCCGTTTGCTGGATTCTTTTTCGTCGCTGACTACAAAGGTGCGCTTCTCGTCGTAAGCCATCATGTGCTTTGCCACACCGTCCAGCACCTTTCCCATGGAGACCTTGACACCACTTTTGGGCACGTTGCGATGAAATACCGTGGTACAGTTGGGAGGTTGAAAGATGGCCTGGGACACATCTTTTCCGACCTTTCTTTTGTCTACGTCAAAGGCTGCAACCACCTTCACGTCATAGGGCCTGTAGCCGCCGATGTCCCAGTGCATCAGGCCGATCGCGTTTTTATCCTTTTTCCCCCGGTAATAGGCGATGCCTTGTAGCAGCGCGCTTGCACAGTTTCCAAGCCCTACGACCGCAATCCTAATCTTGGCCATACAGAAAACCTCCTCCGTACCCGATAGCTACGGCAAAATCTCGCAGGCGTGCTTGTAGTAAGCTTGAAAAATTTTTGAATCTGTACATCAGCCACCGGCAGTCGTACGTCAGCACACCCTTCCGGTAGCCACGCCGAAACCGGTACCACATCAATGACGCCTTCCAACTCATGATACACGGATTCAAACAAACTTGACCATTAGTACAAGATTACGGAAATATCAAGGGCTTTTCGCCTCTTACCGGGCCGGAGGCCGTTTGGACTATTTTGCCGGCTGCGTTTCAGCGGTCTGTGCAGAGATGATCCCGTCAACCACCTGTGCCCAGCCGATGGGCCCGGGCTTTTTCGAATAAATGACCGAGTCGATCCCGGACACGGGTTCCCATGAACCGTCTTTTTTTTGGATTACCGCAGGGATGTCTACCTGCCTGAACATGGCGATATCATTAGCGCTGTCTCCAAGGCCCACGGTGACAAGGTGGCGATCCGGCAGGGCCTGCGCGTACAGGCGCCTCAGGATCATGACGGCTTTGCCTTTATCATTGTCGCCTGTGAGGTGATAAAAGCGCCCCCCTCTTGTTATCTTAAGCCCTTTGGTTTCCGCCATGCGTTCAACGACCGGCAGGGCCGTCGGATCGTCTTCAAGAATAAAGGGCTCCGAATATTCCCGGCGGGTTGCCAATTGCGCATCACGTGCCGACAGCCCTGTGAGGGACACGATTTGGGAGATGCTCATCTCGGAGAACCCTGTCATGAGGACGCCCGTTGCAGACTTGATGCTTTTCCACAGGTCACAGAGCGCCTTATAGGGAATTCCAAGCTCTTTCACCCAGTATCCGTCCCTTTTAACAAGGCCGTTTTTGGCTATCCCTCGCGCCGCGGCCGGCACGAAGACCGCGCCGCCATTTTCCACCACAAAGGGACCATCAAGGCCCATAAGGCTGCGGAGCCTCTCGATCTCGGCCCGGGTCTTGCTGCTGCACACAATCACAGGGACGCCCCGTTCTTTAAGGGCGGCCAACGTCCCCTCGACCTCCTTAAAGCCATAGGTGTCATGATCGATCAAGGTTCCGTCCAGGTCCGTAAAAATCAGCAACTGTCGCATTTAAATCTCCCTCGGATTTGAAGAAGAGTTGACCAAAATACCTATCTATAATATTGATAGGCGTTTGAAAAGGCCAAGGCAAAAATCGGCGGAGTATGTTGCTGCCAGGACAAGGGAGAACACATGATAGAAGAAAATCCACAAGACATTCAGAAGGCTGAGCTGATCGTCGGCATTCCGTCGTACAATGAAGCAGCGCTGATTTCCTATCCAACTGAGAGGGCCAGTGAGGGGCTGGTCAAATATTTTGGAGATAAAAACAGCGTGATCATCAATTGCGACAACTACTCCACAGACGGCACCCGAGAGGCCTTCTTGAATACGGCCACAGAGGTACCCAAGATCTATATATCGACACCGGAAGGGGTGCGTGGAAAGGGAAATAATTTCAAGAACCTGTTCAAAAAGGCGTGTGAGTTGCAGGCCCGGGCGGTCATTGTGGTGGATGCAGACCTCAAGAGCATTACGCCGAGATGGATCAAGGGGCTTGGCGAGCCGCTTTTTGATGATTTCGGTTTTGTGGCGCCGCTTTATGTGCGCCACAAGTATGACGGAACCATTACAAACAACATCGCCTATCCCATGACACGGTGCCTGTACGGCCGGCGGGTGCGGCAGCCTATCGGGGGGGACTTCGGCTTTTCCGGGGAGCTGGCGGAGGTCTATCTCCAGCAGAAAGACTGGACGCCTGCTGTGGCGGAATACGGAATCGATATCTGGATGACGACCACTGCGATGTGCCACGGGGAGGCCATCTGTCAATCCTATATGGGCCGGCCCAAGGTCCACAAGCCCAAGGATCCGGGTGAGTCGTTGGGGCCGATGTTCAGCCAAGTGGTTGGCACCATTTTTGACATGATGATCAAAAATAGCGTGTTTTGGAAAGAGGTTCGGTGGAGCAAACCCACCGCAATCTATGGGTTTGGATTGGGTGAGATGGAGATGCCCCCGCCGGTCGACGTGGACCTGGAGCGTCTTTACGAAAAATTTCGAACCGGCTTTGAGGCATATTCATCCTTGTGGCAAGATGTCCTAACCAAAAACCTTTTCAGAAAGCTCTCTGAGGTCAGGGCGCTTCCCCTGTCCGGTTTTGAGTTTCCCGCAAACCTGTGGGCGGAAACGCTTGTCGATTTCGCTGTCGCCTACAAGGCGGGCAAGGACAGGGAACGTCTCATGGACAGCTTGATTCCGATCTATTTTGGACGGACCTGTTCCTTTGTGATTGAGTCGGAGCCCATGACGATTCAACAGGCCGAAGAACTTATTGAGGAGCAATGTTCCGTTTTCGAGTGCGCCAAGCCCTATTTGCTTAAGAGGTGGTTTGGGGCGGAGTAAGGCTTCGCGTTTTCGCCAGGCAATGGAGGGAAGGTATGAAAAAAAAGATCTTGATTGTTGATGATGAAGAGGTAATCCGTTTGCTTTACGGCGAGGAGCTTGAGGAAGAGGGCTACGACGTGATTACTGCTGGAAGCGGCCACGGTCTGATCGAATTGATCAAAAAGGAAAAGCCGGACCTCGTCGTGTTGGATATCAAGATGGCCGAACACGACGGCCTGGATCTGCTCCAGGATATTCGGAAAAATTTTTACAATATTCCCGTCATCTTATGCTCTGCTTATTCGTCTTTCAAGGGGGATCTGAAGTCGATTGCGGCAGATTACTACGTGGTGAAAAGTGCGGACTTGACGGAACTCAAGCAAAAAATCAAGATGGCCCTTGAAGGCCACATTCCCGGCGGGCCGGACGAGGGCTGACAGGGAGGAACCATGCACCCCGCAATTTTTAGAGAATATGACATCCGCGGCATTGCTGGTGAAGAGATCACGGAAAATGACACCTTGTTGATCGGAAAAGCCATGGGAACACTCCTGCGAGGCGAGAACCGCACGCGGGTCGTCGTGGGACGTGACTGCAGGTTGAGTTCGGAGCGTTTCAGCCAGCAGGTCATCAAGGGATTGGTCGCTTCGGGATGTGATGTCCTGGACATCGGGGTGTGTCCCACGCCGGTCTTTTATTTCGCCCTCCGGCACTTTGACAGGCAGGGCGGGGTAATGGTAACAGCCAGCCATAATCCGCCCGAATATAACGGCTTTAAGCTATGCAGTGGATATGACACGCTCTTTGGTGACCAGATCAAACAGGTCGGACGGATTGTTGATCAAGGTGAGTTTTCCGAGGGGGTGGGTTCGGTTGGGACCGCGGATGCCGTAACCCCATACCGGGAATTTGTCACGAGCAACATCCATCTTTCAAGACCCCTTAAGGTTGGGGTTGACGCAGGAAACGGTACGGCCGGTGTTGTTGCAGTGCCGATTTTAGAAAATCTGGGGTGTGAGGTCTTCGGCCTTTACTGTGACATGGACGGTCGATTTCCCAACCACGAGGCCGACCCCACTGTCATGAAGAATATGCAGGACCTTGTCCGCCTGGTCAAAGAGCAGGCACTGGATGTGGGGATCGGCTATGACGGCGACGGGGATCGTGTGGGCGTGATCGACGAGGCGGGACATATCATTTGGGGCGACAAGCTCATGATTATCTTCGCCAGAGAAATTCTGTCCAGAAAGCCCGGGGCCACATTCATTTCTGAAGTGAAGTGTTCTCAAACACTCTATGATGACATCGAAAAACATGGAGGCCGTGCCATCATGTGGCGAACCGGCCATTCCCTGATTAAGCAGAAAATGAAAGAGGTGGGGGCAGAGTTGGCCGGAGAGATGAGTGGCCACATGTTTTTTGCCGATCGCTATTTCGGGTATGACGATGCGGTGTATGCCTCCTGCCGTTTGCTGGAAATTTTGTCCCGAGCCGAAAAGCCTCTGTCAGGGCTCCTTGACGATATCCCGGTCACACACGCTACGCCTGAGATTCGGGTCCCTTGTCCGGATGCGGTGAAGTTCGAAGTGGTTGGTGAAGTCACCCAATACTTTCGCCAGCGTTACAAGGTGATCGACATAGACGGCGTGCGCGTACTTTTCGAAAACGGATGGGGTCTGGTGCGGGCCTCCAATACCCAGCCGGTGCTGGTGCTGCGTTTTGAGGCCTTGAGTCCGGAACAACTTGAGCGAATCCGGCAAGAGGTCGAATCGGTCCTGGACGGTATTGTGAAAAAACACACCACGATTTGAGTTGAGTTTCTTAAGAGAGAGCTTAGGTCCGGAAAGACGAGTGCTCGGTTCCTTCCAGCAGCCGCCTGATATTGTCGGTATGCTTAATATAGATGATCACAGTGATCACTGCGGCAAGTGTGGTCAGGATGGGCGAATGAGAATCCAGCCATACGACAAACGGAAGGACTGCCGTGGCCGATAGCGACCCAGCGGAAGAATAGCCGAGGCTGCACACGACCAGGATATAGACCAAAAGTCCGACGAGAAACGCCATTGGTGACAATATCAGAAAACAACCGGCCGCCGTGGCTACACCCTTTCCTCCCTTAAAGCCCAGAAATACGGAAAACAGATGTCCAAGAAAGGCTGCAAGCGCCACCAGGCTGATCCACAACAGACCCTTCCAGTCCGACATACCCAACCAGGACATGCCCAACCAAACGGGTACGGCGCCCTTTAAGAAATCCCCGGCCAGGGTTACCAATCCGAGCCTGGCACCCGTGAGACGGAACACATTGTAGGCCCCGATATTCTTGCTGCCGGCCTTTGTCACCTCAACGTTACTGAACAGGCGTGTCACGATCACACCAAAAGGAACGGATCCGAGCAGGTAAGCCAGTATCAGCAAGAGGAGGGCCTTGAGGGTCATGTTCGTTTAAAAGGGGTCACGCTTCTATTCGGCTTTGGCGCCAAGATGTTGCATTTTTCGTCGACAGCGCGCGAGGTACTGAAGGGCGTTGTAGTGAACACCCAGGTCGGGATACAAGGAAACGACCCGCTTGAAGCGTTCCCGGGCGGCCTTCAGGTGCCCTGTCTTGAAATAAAAAGCTCCGATGTAAAACTCATGTTCCGCCAGGTTTTTCTTGCAAACCCTGATTGCACTTTGCGCCTTTTTCGCGTACGGGCTATCCGGATAGCTGCGCACCAGTCTTTCAAAGGTCTGCAGGGCCTGAGCGGTGATGGTCTGGTCTCGATCCACGGACTGGATGCGGTCATAATAGCATCGGCCGATCTGATAGACCACATATGGGATCGCCTCATTTTTCGGATGTAGGTTCTCGAAGGACTCGTAGGCGTCGATGGCATCCTCGTATTCTTTTCGGAAATAATAGGCGTCACCCAGCTTGAGTTCCGCCAGGATGGCATACGGGCTGAAGGGGTACCAGTCCTTGAGTTTCTCAAAGGCCTCGATCGACGCCTTGTAGTCTTCGTCCTTGAAGGCCTCCATGCCTTCTTCCGCCAGGTCCCGGGCGGTTTTTTCGCCCTGGGTTTCAAACATAGCACAGCCCGAAAGGAGCAGCACCCCCAGAAAAAGAAGCAACAGGGGCCTTTGCGCCCTTGAGAAGCCCTCCCTCACGGGGCTTGATTGATCGAAAGAGGTTACCATGGCAACGGTACGGGATCGCGTTGTGCCGTCATAACATCACGCGCGATCACTCGCCAGAGATCCGTTTTACGTATCGGGCGGCTTCAAGGCCGGCAACACAACCCTCGCCGACCGCCTTGGCGATCTGCCAGGGCTCGCCCGTGATGTCTCCGGCGGCATACAATCCCGAAATATTGGTCTCCTGTTTCTTTTTGGTTTCAATGAAGCTGAAGGTCTCTGCGTCAAAAACGACGCCGAGATTTGCGGCCAGGTCCATAATTCCTTTGGCACCCAACTCTACAAAAAGCCCTTTCACGGACAAGGTGTCCCCATTGGTCAAAAGGACTCCGTCCACCTCCTTGTCTCCTAGGATCTCCTTGACCCAGGTGCCTTCCAGGAGCTGAACAGCGCTGCGGCCCAGGCGTTCCTGTAAGACCTTTGTGACATTGAGCTCTTTGGATATGAGAAAGACCTCTTTGGCAAAGTCGAGCAGGGTCAAGGCGCCGCTGGCCGCCGCACTCTCGTTTCCCACGACGGCCACATCCAACCCCTTGAAAAAACCGGCGTCACAATCCACGCAATAGCTCACGCCCCGGCCCAATAGCTCTTTTTCCCCTTTGACCCGCAGTTTTTTTCGCGCGATGCCCATGGCCAAAACGAGCGCCTTGGAGGTCACTCGTCGGTCATTTTCCGTGCCCAACACAAACCGGTCGTTCTCGGTTGTGAGCTCAACGATATCTTCTGTGATAAACGCCGCCCCCAGATTCTCCGCCTGTGCTTTTCCGGCCTCCAGAAGGTCTTTTCCGGAAATGATTTCCTTGAAACAGCAGAAATTGGCGATATGAGCCCGGTAAACACTGCTTTTTTCAGGCTTTCCAAACACGCACACGGTGGTTTTCTTGCCGCGTGCGTGAATGGCGGCCTGGAGGCCTGCCGGCCCGCAGCCGATAATGGCGACGTCACAAACCATGTCAGGCATTTAGAGGGCCTTTTTCACGAACTCTTCAATATGGGACTTGGGCACAGCACCGACCACCTGGTCGAGCACATTGCCGTCCTTAAAGAGAATCAGGGTGGGAATCGCCCGAATGCTGTACTGTGACGGGGTATTGGGGCTTTGATCCACGTTACACCGGGCAAAGATGATCCTGTCTCCGTAGGTTTCGTGCAACTCCTTGAAAACCGGTGCAATCGCCTTGCACGGCCCGCACCAGGGAGCCCAGAAATCCACCAATGCCGGTTTGGCGGCCTTGAGTATCTCCGCTTCAAAATTGCTGTCATTGACGTCCAATACGCCTTCTTCCATGATGCTGCTCCTTT
>JAFDGP010000071.1 GCA_019309245.1 Deltaproteobacteria bacterium
GTCGGGTACGGTAACCGCTCTTCTGGTCCCATGTCTTGTCAAAAGTCAGCTCCGGATCAATGGCCGCGACTTCCTCACTGTTGTAGACATCTTTCACATTGATCAGCACACCCCGATGAGCCACATAGCCCACCAGACTGTCCTTGGAAATCGGAACCCTGATTTCACTGATCTCGTTTCCCGTCTTGACCCTTGAGACCAGCTCTTTTTTGATGCCATCGACCACATAAATGGTAATCCGATCGGCATGAAACAGCCGGGTCACCTCATCTTTGAGGTCGATTAAGATCTCATCGATATTGCTGGCCGCATGCACACGATTTGTAATCTCCAGGAGCCTCTCCCGAAACTCCACCTCCTGCTTCAAGGCCGAGGCATTTTTCACCCCTTCGGGACAGGCTTCTTTTTTTTGCATTTTCAACACGACCATGGCGTGTCAACCTTTTTCGGCGGGGTGTGGCATCAATAATTTCACTCGCCGGACGATGTATCGCCCTTGTCAAAATAAAGACCGTACAGCTTTTTGAGTCCACCGACGATCAAGACAGCGCCGACAAAATATCGGGTAAATGTCAGAAAACCGGACTCCGGCAACTGGCGCAACGCATAAGGCGTCTTGATACATACCAGCAGGCCCATGGCCGTCAAAAGGGCGGCCCAGATTGTCTGTCTTGACTTATTCTTATCTGTCCCCACGAGGCAAATGTGTCTCCGAATCCCTACCGGGCGGGTAGCAAAGGAATGAACGAGCATTCAACGCGATCCAACCTATGACAATCACATGCGCTTGTCAATCTTTGCAGTGTAAAATTCCCCGGTTAATTGACAGTCTGCAAAAAGGACAGATTTTGTGTTTTTTGTCGGCCTTTTCATCCGAAACCTTTAGAAAAAGAGCGGCTACGGTCGCCTCAAAGAAATGCGTCTAAAACGTGCGGCTATATGGAATCTCGGTCCATGGAACCTGCGAACAAAAACAGCCCGTCTCGATCCGAAGATGGCGTTTTTCGGATGGCTTTTTGAGCGGTCTCGGTGAGCACGGTCAACTCTACCCCTGTTCGCCATTGATTGTTTACGGACTGCTCCACCTGAAATCCCTGATTATCTGATCAATGGACGAACACGGACTAATCGGCGGAATCCATGGGAGCCGTGTAATTCCGAATAAAGTGACGCAGTGCAAACCTCTGGTTTTTCCCGAGGTTGCCGAACTTCAGGCCCCGACGCCTGGTGGAAATCGCACCGAAGGGAATCTTGGCCATTTCAATGTCGGAAACTGTGTGGATAGGCAGGCTACCCAAATAGAAGCTGTGGTCGGCGGACACGAGACTTAATTCAGAAGAACCATCAGACGCGCCGGAAGCGCCAATGTAGCGAAAGGCCACACCGTCCTCGCTAATGTCCATAATCTCACCCACAATGGTGGACTCGGTGGAAGCGGTGCGCAGCAGCGCAACCCCGTCGCCTTTAAGTTGCAGCCGCCTATGTTTGCGTCGGTCTGTGGCTACCTCAACGGTATTCATGGCCATTCCTCCTATCAAGAACAAGCCTTTTTCAAGAAACGGTTTTTCCGGGGTGTGAAAATGCAAGATCAGGGCCAAGGTATGGGACGTTACGCTGACAAGTCAGCGACTATCCGTAGAACGGGTGGTATGAGAAAGACGCCTGAAAGAGGCCTCAACACCAAAGCTCTCTTGGTAGTCGGTGATGAATCCGTGCACAATCCTCCGGCGATCGTATGACGGCACGCACGCAAAGCATGCATGAAACGGCATAACATTCTGCGATTCTCACCGGCAGAGCCGGTGGATTACGCACGGATTCATGCGACAGGGATACCTGACACAAGGGGAAGCTTTCGTGTTTTCGTGCTTTCGTGATAGAAATTTTTTGTTATTCCGGCCGCACCGTGCCGGGTCTCAGGCAGACAAAGTTTCCCGTACGGAAGGCTGATCCGGCTTGACCAGGTTGAGCTGTCTCAGCTCCCGGTAACAGGCCATGGTATGAGCGCGCGGGATCTTGATGCTCGCGATGCGCAGTCGGCTGTCCACCGCCATCTTTCCGCCGTGTTTTCTGACCACAAAGCGAATACAGGCGATGTACAGGATATGAAGCCTGGCCTTTTCGTCCGTTGACAGCCACGGGATTTTCCAGAATTCCTTATTCATAGTCATGTGAATTGTCTATGAAAGCATCGTGCCAGTTTGGAGCATCTTGCGTTTTTCTTTATATATTCAATTGTTATATGTTCTCCCGCCGAAACTGGCAGATTGAAAATGGAAAAACAAGGGAATAAAAAGAGAAATAAAGTTCCACTTTGTGGGAAATGAAAAGGATACCCGGGCCACCCAGGCCAGCGGATCAAGGAGCCAGGTCCCTGGGGTTGAGCCTGGTAGGCTGGGTTGATTCGCGTGCGGCGGATCAATCCACCAATCATGCCCCAAGCCACAGGGCAGCTCGCGGAAGAGTTTATAAAAGAGTCAAAAGTAGACTTGGTCTCATTACGGACTTTGTCCCTCAACCTTATCTACAAGCCGTTTACCCGCTGGTGTAGACAACGGCAATAAGATAGACCTTGACCGCCCTTCCCTGGTATTCCACCGTTTCAGAGACTGTATCCCAGTCTACGGCCTCCGTTGCCTTGCCCAGAGTATACGAATGGAGAATGTCATCTTCCTGGAGCTGGCCGTAGCCGGGGACAGGCGATGAGGTAATGTAATCCCCCGCCCCGACATCGCCGTTGATATTGCTCACCCATACCCTGCCTTCGCCCAGGGCGTTGACAATGCCGAAGCGTTCACCCTCGGAGGCTTCGTACCAATGCCCTTCTGGTAGCGGACCTTCCGAAATGAAAACACCGAAGAGCGCCTTGTCGGTGGCCTTTTCAGAGAGGGTGACCGTAGGTAGAGTGGAAGAGAGTAAGATGTTGCCTTGGGTGTTCTTTCGGGCCGCCGTCTCTCCGGTGACTGACAGGATCATCCCGGGCCGGATATCCTCCGGAACCCCCGGCCCAAGTTTCACTTCATGCGCTCCGGTGAAGGGGCCGTAGTTGCTGCCAGTGCCATTAGCGTAAAAGTCCCACTTTGATCCTTCGCCCCATACTCCCGTACTATTGCTTCCTTCCGTGGCGCGTCCCCATACACCGATGCTTCCATTTCCCGTGGCCTCGCCGTAAACGGCGCGACCTGTTTGCCTGGCATCCTTGCAGTGAAACTGGTATTCTTCCCCAGGATGCGTCCCTACACCAAGGCGGCCGTTCACCGCCAGCACATCTGCTGCGAAATCCCCCCATATGAGCGGATCGAGCGTATCCGAATTGTCAATGAAGAGTTTGTCTGAGCCGGTTTCCCTGAATCCGGCAGAATAGCCGACAAACACATTGCCGGAACCTGTGTGGTTGTCATTGCCCGCATGATAACCGAGGAATGTGTTGTTATTGCCATCTTCGTTGAAACGACCGGCCCAATGTCCAACGAATGTATTGGAAGATCCAGATAAGTTATCGTAACCGGAATAAAACCCCACAAATGTGTTTGCTTCGCCGGCGGTGTTATCATTGCCGGAGTAAGCTCCCACAAAGGTATTGTAACCTGCTGTGATGTTCTTGTTCCCGGCGGCATGCCCGATGAATGTATTTTCGTTGCCAGACGTGTTGTGGGCGCCAGCGTACTTTCCTACAAAGATATTGGAGGAGAGCGCAGAAAGAATCGCCTCTCCCCCAAGCTTGTAAGCCCCACCGGTATCAATATCGCCATTCACCGTAAGATCTCCAGTTACCGTATCTCCTGAGGTATTTAGAAACCTGGAATCATAAGCGCTACCGTTGGCGTAAGCTTTGTCAAGTGCAAACGTGTTCTCTGAAAGCGTGACCCCCGTTCCTGCACTATAGGTAGTATCATCATCAGATTCACATTCTACCGTACCGTCGGCATGAATCACCCCGATACTGCTTCCATCTGTGCATTGCCCGATCACTCTGTCCTGAAGATCAGCCGCATGCCTTCCATCTACCGTATCCGCATCAAGACCTGACGAACTGATCTTTGAACCAATTATGGGGCCTGTTATCTTGTCATCAGATATTGCTCCATTCTCTATCATTGCGGTGGTTATTGCATTTGTCTGCCCTTCATTAACATATGTGCTGTCATGGTTATGCCAGATTAGGGAAAATTCATCCGCGTGATGGCCTTCGACCGTCCGGGCATCTCCGGCTGTTTCCGCTGTAAGGGCATAAGGGACACTAGTCAGTCGCAGTCGGGGAATCATCTCGTCATCTTCCGACACTTTGACACCCAGGTAATAGGGAAACTCAAAAGAAAGGGCATCAAGGGGGCTGCTATCTCCCAATACGACATTGTAAACCCCGTTCGCTACCGCCACACTTTGGATTTCACTCCAGAGCGCATCGCCACCGCTTGCCACGCCGTATAGGGAAAAGGTTACCTCCACCGTGCCATCCACTGGATTTCCACTGGAGTCCGTAAGATAGCCCTGGAAGTTGATTGTGTAAGGCACCTGTCCCCATGCGGACACAGAGATACAAAACAGCAATGTCGGAAAGGCAAGAATGATTCCTAAGCCTCTTTTGCCAAAATACATATTTCTTAGCTTCATAGACGTCATTCATCCCTCCTGAACATACTTTTTCTTAATGATAAGTCCAACCAAAGCGCGACGGATGCCCGGCCCTGAAATCCACTAGGAACCATCCGCATATCCGGCCAAATCAACGCCGTCCACATCCCCGTCAGGCTCGCCGTCACAGCCCGGGCTGTATTCGGGATCCCCGCTCACATATCCGAACATGGCGGCAAAGCCGGCAAGATCGCCGCAGATCATTTCCGCATCTAGCGTGTACCAGAACCCGGGGTAGAGATCATAGCCCATTTTTCATGAGTCCCTCCTAAGCACCGACTTTGATTTGCTCATGTTACAAATGTAGGCTTTAAAAAAAACCGGAAATAACTTCAGAGAACATCCTCACCCTCAAGCCAAAAAACGCATGAACGACAGAGTCCCTTTTTTAACCTGCAAAAATCATACAAAAATACGATTTTCGTGATTTCAATGGGTTAGATCATGTTGAAACAGCGGTGGGAGAAAATAAATACCAGATTTTGGCATAAATATTCATCATTTCGAGTTGGTTTGCATCTATATATGTCCCCCGCCCGTTCCGCCCGTCTTCCTGGACCTGATCACCCATCCTTCGAGGCATGCCTGGGCCCTCAAGCGAAGCGGTCCTTTGGCCTAAAGCAGCCGAATGCTATGGCCCGTGGTGCAATTCACTATCTGCCATTTTCCGGCAACTTCATGATAAACGGAATACCCAAGAGTCCGACCGCGCCGCTGAAGAGATAAGTGTTCTTGAGCCCAATGCGGTCCGCCATCATTCCCACCACAACCACGATGGCCGAGCGGGCCATAAATGAGATCATCATAAACATTCCGTTGGCGGCCGCCGGGCTGTCCCCTGCGTGCTCTTGGACCAGCGCCAGCATCACCGGCGTAGTCGACAGCAGGAAGATGCCCGCACAGATCAAACCAACAACGCGAATCCAGCTACCGCCCAGGACAAACGCCCATACACTCAACGGGCCGCCCAAAAGGGCGATCAATAGCAGCCTTCGCCGCCCAAAACGGTCGCTCAAGGCGCCGGCTGCCAGCACACCTCCCACCCCGGACAGTTCAAACAGCGTCAGGGATGCCCCAGCCAGCCAGAGGTTACCGCTTTGGGCCTTGATAAAGGTGGGGAGAAAAGCCGCGATGGATCCATGCATGAATCCCCTTGCAATCAGGATAGCTGCCAGGGGGCGCAAGAGGTGGCGCGTCTGGCGCCAAGTGTTGGTCAGCGAAATCCGGCTCTCTTGATTGTGAAAGGCAACCTCAGCGTTTCGCAGGCGCCAGAAAAGCAGGCCTGTGGTCGCTACCCCCACCACCATAATGGGATAGAACCCATCCAGGCCCCATAACGAGACCGCGCCCACGGCCACCAGCGGGCCCGTCGCACGGGCCAACTCCCCGCCGGTCATAAACAGGCTCATGCCCAGACCTTTTCGAGGGCCGGCCAGCCGCGCAATCATCACCGGCGCGGGCACATGGAAAACGGCCACGGAAATGCCGGCGGCAAACAGGAGCAGCGCCACGACTCCATAGACCGGCGCCACCCCGATCAGGCTCATGGGAATCGCTGTCATCATGGGCGCCATGATGACAAAGTAGCGCAAGCTGATACGATCTGCCAACATACCGATGTAGGGATTCATCAAGGCCGGAATCTGCATGACAGTAGTGAGCAAACCGGCCTGGAAAAGCGACATAGAAAGCTTTTCGATCAGCAGTGGCAAAAGCGGCGCCAGGAAGCTGGAATAGACGTCATGGATGAAATGACTAAGGGACAGCAACAGAACTTCAGGCAACCTGAAACACGCTGTTTTTTGATGGCTCGTAGTAAGCATATATATTGCGGAACGGCTCTCTATCCACGTCTCATGTTGGATATATCCCCTACGCTTCGACTGGCCAGCGGGGTGGTTTTTTCAAAAGGCGATAGGCTGTTGGGCCTGCACGGCTCTTGTGCAAACCCTCTTAAGAAACTCGATTCAAACTGCGGTACACGGATTAAGAACAATACGCGTTTTGGGACAAAAAACTTTAAAAGATAAGCACGAAATCACGAAAGATTGAAAGCACGAAATAAAAGACATTGGGGCTTTCGTGTTTTCGTCCTTTCGTGTCTTCGTGATAATTTTTTTTGGCTCCGGCTCGTCCGGGTTAGGTTTGGGGCCTTTAATTCCAGAGTTTCTTTCGTAAATGAGTCCGAGGCGAAACCTCAGTATCAGCTGCTAACGTTGCAAAAGCGGAGGGTGCCGTAGATGCAAGGCGGCAAGGGTGAGGCTGTCCGCCTCAGGCGGACGCCGAACCCTTGCTCCGCCTGAGGCGGACAGCAGATGCGGTATCCTCGGCTTTCCCAACTTGTTTGGGCGTAGCTGAAAGCGAAGCCTAACGGGGAAACACCATGGCCGTCTTTTGTAGTTTTGTGGATAGCACTTACGGTGAACTCCAGCAAAATGCTCAAACTCACCGCAATGACGGTTAGATATTGCTTTTGAGAACTGTCGGCCATGTTGTTTATGCAACATTAGCACCTGATACCAAGGCCTTGTCCTTGGACGCATTTATGAAAGAAACTCTGAAATTAAAGGCCTTAATTCTAACCCGGACAAGCTAGGGCCAAAAAAAATTATCATGAAAACACGAAAACACGAAAGGACGAAAACACGAAAGCCTGAACGTTTTTCTATTTCGTGCTTTCAATTTTTCGTGACTAGTTTTTAAAGTTCTTCGCCGCAACAGATGCAAATTGTTCTCAATGCGTGTACCGCAATTTGAATCGAGTTTCTTAAGAGGGTTAAACAAATCTATTTACAAATTCCCCCGGATGCACTCTGCACAGGTCTCCGTTGCGGCCTTGCTCGCTTCCACCGGACACGTCGCCATGTCCGAACGTCTGGTGATCACACGGGAAACCACAAACTGGTTGGCCCTGGAAAACCTTTTGTAGGCACTTGCGCCTACCGCAATCCCGCAAACCAAGCCCAGAACGCTCAGGCCGATGATTCCGGAAACCCCTCCCACCATCAGGCCCGCCATCAGTCCGATTCCACCGCCAAGCACCGGGATCCCGATAATCATGGCGGCGTTTTTCCAGAGCACCCCCAGCTTTCGGCTGATACGCACAAGATCTCCGACCTCGGCCTTTGCCAAGTTCACAGCACGGATCGTCACGTTGGAGGCATCGGTTGCGCAATGACATACTTTTGTCGATACCTCCGGCGCACCCGGGATGCCGGGCGTGCCGGGCGTGATTAGAATCTCAGCCAGGCCGTCCGCATCAAGGCTTGCCACCAAACCCTCGTGTTGCATCAAACCCCCTCCCCCATCAGGGATTACTATATATCAAACTCCCATGAATCACCACCGGATTGTGCCTTCCCAAATCCACCGCCGAAAAAACAAAGATGGGATCCTTTTTCCGCGATTGCAGCGTGTTAACCGAAAAGTGCTGGTTGAAACCTTTCACCTGGCTTGAGTGCAGGCAGCCCCATTTTTATCTTCGTTTTTTTGGCCCTTAGGGCTTGCCGATTTTACCGGATCTGCTTTGTTGGTGGGCGCTTGAAGTACACAAGTACGTCTGCGCGCCCACCGCCTCGCATCTCCGGCAAACTCGGCAACCGGTGGATTTTGGGCCTCGCGGGCAATTCGGTAGGCGCACCCCACCCTACCATCGACCTGAAACCGTAGGACGGGTGTTTATTTCTCGCCGGCCATGGCGGCATGTAAAATGCCGCCCTACAAGTCTTCACCACAGGCCGAAAAAAACACAGAGAACCAAATTGGTCCAATTCTCCACATCCTCCGGGTTTTCTGCGGTAACATAATAATACCCCCTACCGCCCCACCTAAAACCTAAAACGATGTTTCCAAATCCCCCTCACTCCCCCTTTTAAAAAGGGGGAAGATCAAAGGAATGCGCCGATTTTCCGCATCCGGCATCGGGCATCGGGTATCCGGCATCCAGTCAACCACCAATGACAAATGCCAAATGATAGATGATAAATGATAGAGCTTCCCTTGCCTTGAGCCTTCAGCCTGATGCGGGGCCATAGCCGCCCTGTTCACTGTTTGCTATTCACTATCCCCGCACTCCCATTCTTATAACACCCCCTTCGTCCGAAGGGCATTGACCACCATAAAAGCTGCGGCCACCCAGTTGGTATAGGCAAAGAGCTTCTTGAGGTGTTTGGGCTTGGTCTTCATCGCAAATTTCCCGCCAATAATCCCCCCGACAATCGTGATCACCGCCAGGGGGACCGCCCACGACGGGTTGAAATCCCCCTGAACGGCATGGCCAAGGAACCCCATCAGTGCGGTCGTCGCAATCAGTGTAGAGGCCGTGCCCACAGCCACATGCATTGGGACCCCGCATGCCAGAACCATCAGGGGTACCAGAAAGGACCCACCGGAGACCCCGACCATTCCGGAACCAAATCCTGACAACAGGGTAATCGGTATCGCGATGCATAAATTCACAGGATACACTTCATCGCCCGATCGAATCTCCCAGGTGCCGAAGGCGCTGTGATCCCTGGCATCATTTTTCCCGGAAACCGGCACCAGCATGACCGCTCCGGCCACGACCAGCATCGCAGCAAAGATGAGCTTTAAGGTGAAGCCGCTGAACAGATGGGAAAAATACCCGCCACCCAGAGCACACAGGGCAGTCAGACTCCCGATGAAGATCGCCAGCTTCCAGGCAACGACCTTGTTTTTCTGAAAGATGATCATCGCCGAAACAGAGGCGGAGAACAGGATAAACTGGCCCGTAGTGGCGGCCCGATGCATGGGGATACCCGCCAGCGCCAGAATGACCACATAAAAATTGCCCCCGCCTTTTCCGACCATGGTCATGGCTACCGCTACAATCAGGATCAGGACACCAACAACCGCAAAGTGTGTCATTGTCTCCCCCTAACTTCTTGCCTGAACCGCCTTGAATAACGGTCCGGGCTTTATAGCATCTGTCAGTGCGGCATATCCTCCTTCTACAATCCGAACGGAAGCAAATCCAAGCTTCAATAAATAGCAGTAGGCCATGCCGGACCGGAAATTGGCCGGACAAAACACGGCGACAAACTTGTCTTTCGGGATCTCGCCGATCCTGTCCGGCAGCTCATCAAGCGGGATATTCTTGCACTCGATGTTCGGCAAAGCGCCCA
>JAFDGP010000072.1 GCA_019309245.1 Deltaproteobacteria bacterium
CTTTGAAATTTTGGCCAGCGCCCGAAGCTGGGATCCGACAGACCGTCCTTTAAGACCTTCAACGTCGATGCCCGCATGCGCGTAACCCCTTTTCGACAGGCTCGAGACCTCCAGGGGATTCCTTGTCCCCACAAAAAGGAGCTGCGTATCTCTGGCGGTGTTTTCAAATGCTTCAGCCAGTGCCACCGCCGGAAACAAGTGCCCGCCTGTGCCTCCACCCGCGATGATCACCTTCATTTCACCCCGTCCTGCGCCCCTGCTCTGCGGCACCCACATTGAGCAAGATCCCCACAGCCGCTGCGTTGACCACCATGGAGCTCCCCCCATAGCTCAAAAAGGGCAGGGTCAGGCCCTTGGTCGGCAACAACCCCAGGGCCACGGCGGCATTAACACAGGCCTGCAACCCGATGGAAGCGGTCAAGCCGGTGGCCAGAAACATGCCAAAACGATCTCTGGCCCTGACGGCAATCACAGCGCCTCGCCACAACACAATCAGGTACAAGGCAAGGATCCCGCAGGTGCCGATCAGACCCAGCTCTTCTCCAACCACCGATAGAATGAAGTCTGTGTGTGGTTCAGGCAGATAAAACAATTTTTGGTAGCCGTTCCCGATCCCAGCGCCGAAAATACCGCCCGACCCAAAAGCCATCAAGGAATGCACGATCTGATAGCCCGCATCACTCTGGTATCGCCATGGATTCATGAAGCAGGTCAGTCGTTTCAGGCGATAGCCAGCATGTACCAAAATGTAGTAGGCCACGGGCAGCGATGCCGTGAACGCACTGAGCAAATAAATCACCCGGACACCGCCTACAAAGAGCATGACCCATCCGATCAACGCGATCATGGCCACCATGCCGAAGTCGGGCTCCAAAACAATCAATGCGCCGAAGCAACCGAACACCAGCGCGTGCGGCAAAAATCCGACGTTAAAGACCTTGATCTTTTCTTCCTTCTTACTCATCGAATAGGCCAAGTAGATAATCAGGGCCAACCGGGCGAACTCAGAGGGTTGAAACGACACCCCGAAAAAACGCAGCCATCGCTTCGCACCGCCTACAGTGTGTCCCACCCCTGGAACATAGAGTGCTACCAGCAAAACGAACGCAACGCCCAGCACGGGGTAGGCCAACGGCCTGTAGAGGTCATAGGGGATATGCCGAAACCCGATCAAGATAAGCACGGCCAGAAGCACATGGATCACCTGTCGGTTGAAAAAATAGGTCTGAGTCCCAAACCGCTCTGCTGCAACCATTGAGCTGGCGCTGTAGACCAAAACTACGCCCATGCCCAAAAGCACCAGTACACTCAGTAGCAAGATCCGGTCATAGCCGCTGCGCCAGTGTGTCGTCTTAAAGTCTTTCACAGCATCCACCTCCCCTTACAGGGCCTCGACGGCCCTGGAGAAGGCATCTCCCCGTTCTTTGTAATCATGAAACATATCGAAACTGGAGCAGCCCGGAGACAGGAGGACCACATCGCCGGGTCGCGCGGCATTGCTTGCCAGACGAACTGCTTGTTCAAGGTCCTTGACTTGCTCATATTCCGTCATCGCGCCCAGGACGGCCGCGATTCTTCCTTTTGCCTCTCCCAGGACAATGAGCCTTTTGACCTTCTTGGCCACGGGCTTTTTTAACGGCCCATAGTCTCCTCCCTTGTCCCGGCCCCCCATAATCAGGATGACAGGGGCGTCATAACTGTCCAGCGCTCGGACCACGGCTCCGACGTTGGTCCCCTTGGAATCGTCGACGTAGCGTACCCCCCTGACGGTCTTCACGTCCTGCAGCCGATGGGGAAGCGGCCGTACGGCTTTTAGGGCCTTCTGAATCGCTCGAAACGATCCCCCGATTGCCGCGGCAGCCAGAACGGCTGCGCAGGCATTTTCCGCGTTATGCCGTCCCGACAGGCCGAAATCCGCCAGATCGAACTCCCAGGCCGCTCCTTGCGGCATCCGGCATACCAAGGTCCCCTCATGCACGCCCGCACCCGGACTGCCGTTTGAAACACCCCGGTTGAAATAGAGCCGCTGCGATTGGATGCCTTCCTCCAGGTCGCGTGTGAAACGGTCTGCTTCATTCAGGATCGCCACGTCTTCGGGGCCCTGATTCTCAAACAAACGGCCTTTGGAATGCATATAGTCCTCAAAACGCTCATAGCGATCCATGTGGTCCTCACTGATGTTGAGAAGGACTCCCACACGGGGCCTGAAGGTCACCGCCGTATCCAGCTGGAAACTGCTCACTTCGACGACGATCACCTCTACCCGCTGCCCCCGGTCAACGAGTTCAATCAACGGGCGCCCGATGTTGCCGCCTACAAATACCTTTTTCCCGGAAGCCTGAAGCATGTCGCCGATCAGTCGGGTTGTGGTAGTCTTGCCGTTCGTCCCGGTCACCGCCACCACCGGCGCATCCACATAGCGGAAAGCCAGTTCCAACTCTCCGATTACAGGAATCCCAGCACGAGCGGCCCTTCCCAGCGGCTCCGTTTGTTCGGGAACCCCCGGACTGACCACGATAAGGTCCTGAGACAAGAACGTGTGTGCGTCGTGGGGGCCGAGCTGTAACGAGATGCCCAGATCCCGTGCCTCTCGGGCTTTAGCCCCCAACGCGTCTTGCGTCATCAGATCCGCGGCGGTGACGCGGGCCCCCCGGCCGACCAGAAAGCGTGAGACGGCCAGGCCGGTTCTGGCCAGGCCCACGACCAGCACGCGTTTTCCTTTTAGGTCCATGGGGTGTTTTGTCACAAACTGTGTCATATCCCTCACGGATTAATATTGCTTTTAGGGTTAACGCAACTTGAGGGTACTGAGCGACAAGAGCCCCAAAAAAATCGCGATAATCCAGAACCGCACGATGACCTTGGGCTCCGGCCATCCCTTCAGCTCAAAGTGATGGTGCAGTGGCGCCATCTTGAAGATCCGGCGTCCGTTGGAGACCTTGAAAAAACCGACTTGAAAGATCACTGAAAGGGCCTCAACCACGAATATTCCGCCGACAAGTGCCAGTAAGATTTCATGCTTGGTAATCACAGCCGCGGTGCCCAGCGCCGCCCCGAGCGATAATGAACCCACATCGCCCATGAAAAGCTGGGCCGGGTAGGTGTTGTACCAGAGAAACCCCATGCCGGCTCCCACCAAAGCGCCGCAGAACACGGCCAGCTCCCCGCTGCCGGCCACGTACTGAATCTGCAAATACTCTGCGATCTTCACGTGGCCTGTTACATAGGACAGCACCACGTAGGTCGCGGATGCAATGGTGACCGGACCAATCGCCAAGCCGTCCAACCCATCAGTCAAATTGACGGCATTGGAGGTGCCCACGATTACAAATGCCGCAAAAAAGATGTACCCCAAGCCCAGGTCAGGACTTACCCCCTTTAAAAATGGAACACTCACATGGGTTTCGAACCCCGGACGAAAATACAGCATTGTGCCCACCAGCAAGCCTAAAACGATCTGCATGCCAAGTTTGCTCTTGGCCGTAAGTCCCCGGCTTTGCCTTTTAATCAGTTTCAAGTAGTCGTCAAGAAATCCGATTGCCCCAAAGCCGACGGTCACCAGCAACACAACCCACACATAGACATTGCCCAGATTGCCCCAAAGCAATGTGGCGACGAGGACCGCCAGCAGGATCAGCAGCCCTCCCATGGTCGGTGTTCCGGTCTTGACGCTGTGCGTGGCGGGGCCGTCGTCCCGGACGTACTGGCCGACGTCATGTCTGCTCAGTTTCCGGATGGCCCAGGGTCCAAGCAACAGGCATATCAACAGGGCGGTCAGACTGGCGTAGATCGTCCTGAATGTGATGTAGCGAAAGACATTCAGGGCCGAAAAAATGGTATGAAACGGATACAGCAAATAATACAGCATGATCTAATGGCCTTGAATGTCTCTTAAACGTTTCCCGAAAGACGCCGGAAGAGGCCCGCCGGTTCCCCCGGCGGGCCCGCCTCCCTAATAACGCCCGTAGCCTTCCTTGCTTTTCATCAGCGAATCAGCAACCACCAGGAGAACTTTGGGGTTAGGGTCCATTTTAGACGCCTTCCTCATACCACCAGTTCTCCTGGTGGTCGCTGATGATATGAAAGATTTTGGCTTTGAAAAGGCCTTCTCCAGTATATACACTCTCAACCTCTCACTTTTGGCACTGGGCGACATTCGATAGCCCTGCGACATTTTGCTCTATGTATGATTCAAAAAAGCCAAAATCTTTTGTTTCTGACTCCGTGCACAGTCCGCCGGCAAAGCCGGCGGATTGTGCACGGAGTCAGTCCTGCAGCCCCTCCACCACTTGTTCCATGGCACTCAGACGCGACCCTTTCACCAGCACCCAGTCTCCCGGGCCAAGGCGGCCGCGCAGGGCCTCCAGGATTTCGGCATGGCTTCCCACAAAGGCGTGGGCCGGATCCATCCCGGCCCCAACAGCGGCGCTGGCCACTGTGTCTGCAAATTCGCCCGTTGCATACAAACGGGCCAGGCCCGCACGAGCCACTGCAACCCCCAGGTCTTGATGGGCCTTTCGGGCATGTTCGCCAAGCTCCAGCATGTCACCACAGACCAGGATTCCCCGGCCGTTCCCCTTGAGCTCCCGCAGGGTCTCGATCGCCTGCATCATGGAATCCGGATTGGCGTTGTAGGTGTCGTCGATCAGATGAATCCCACCTGGAAGGGGGATGATTCCCATACGCCCGGGCAAGGCCACAGCAGATTCCAGCCCCTGTTTGACCTCCTGGATGGAAAGGCCGAGCCGATAGCCCACGGCTGCGGCGGCCAGGGCATTGTAAACGGCCCCACGTCCGCAAATGCGCAGCCGGACCCGAACGCTCTGATCATACCAGTACAGATCAAACACCGTACTGGTGGCGGTCTGGGACACGGGCACCGCCCACACCTCGGCCGAGCCCTGAATACCAAAGCTCACCACCCGACCTTCAAAACCCTCGGCCAGCTTGCAGATTCTTGCATCATCAATGTTGACAATGGCGGTCCCGCGATCTTGAAGGCCCTCGAGCAGTTCTCCCTTGGCCTTCATAACCCCTTCAATGTCCTGCACGCCCTCCAGGTGGCCGGAACCGATATTGGTTATGACCCCCACGTCGGGCTCACACACCTCGGCAAGTCTGCGAATCTCACCGGGCTGATTCATGCCCAGTTCGAGCACGGCCCATTCATGAGCATCGGTCAAGCTGAACAGGGTCAACGGCAATCCAACCAAATTGTTGAAGTTGCCGGTGGTCTTCAGGACATGAAACGTTTGACTCAGCACGGCTGCTGTCATTTCCTTGGTGGTTGTCTTTCCGTTGGTTCCCGTAATCGCCACGACCGAAGCCGGCATCCGCCTGCGATGAAAGGCCGCCAGATCTCCCAGGGCCCTTAAGGTGTCGGAAACGCAGATCACGCATGCCTGCCCAGTGGCAGTGTCTTCGGGCAGCCCTTTTTCGATGTAACTGTCGGTCACCAGGACGCCCCTGGCCCCTTTTTTCAGGGCTTCGTCGACAAAGTGGTGGCCGTCGAACCGTTCCCCGGCCAGGGCGACAAAAAGCTCCCCCTCTTTGATCGTTCGAGAATCCGTTCCCACGGAACCCAGCCGGACCCCCTCGTCGCCGTACACCAGTCGACCTCCGGTTGCTTCCAACACGTCCGAGATCCGCCATGAAAGTCCATCTGTTGCCATGGGTTAACCCTTGTCACGTGCCGACAGTTCTTGAAGCGCCCTTTGGACTTCTACCCGATCGTCAAAAGAAAGGGTTTCGGAGCCAATTAGCTGATATGTTTCGTGTCCTTTTCCTGCGATTACCACAGTATCCCCGGGCCGCGCCACGGCGATGGCCAGGGCAATGGCACGCCGCCTGTCCGGTTCCACCGTGTAACCGGGCCGGTCCCATTGCTTTTCTTTTGTGATCGCCTCCGGATCAAGCTTTTCCCGTTGCACTCGGACAACACCCGCCTCAATATCTTTAAGAATCGCCTCGGGGCGTTCGCTTCGCGGGTTGTCGTTGGTCAGCACCACGAGATCGCTTAGGCGACCGGCCACCGTTCCCATCATCGGACGCTTCTCACGATCACGATCTCCACCACAGCCGAACACGCAAATCAGCCGGCCTATGGCAAGGTCTTTGACGGTACGTAAGATATTCTCTAGGGCATCTGGTGTATGGGCGTAGTCCACAAAGACCGTAATTCCCGCGTCATTTTCAACGGACTCCAGCCTTCCGGGCACGCCCTTAAGGGCCTCGATCCCGGCTTTGATCGCAGTCACAGACACACCCATGGCGGATGCGACTCCGGTCGCAGCCAAAATATTGTACACGTTGTGGCGACCGATCAATGGCGTAGAAAAATCAAACGTGCCCTGGGGGGTCCGGACGCGGCCTTCTGTGCCGCCGAGATCGGTTCGGATGTTGAGGCCTTGAATATCCGCCGGTTCGAAAATCCCAGTACGCGTGCAAGCAACCGGAACCCGGTCTACAAGCTCTCTGCCTTTGGGATCGTCACTGTTAACCACGGCCACGGCCTGGCTTCGTTTGGCGCCTGAGCCCAGGTACCGGGTAAAAAGGCGCTTCTTGGACTGCCAGTAGGCCGCCATGTCGCCATGGTAATCCAGGTGGTCCCTGGAAAGGTTCGTAAACACCCCGATATCGAACTCACACTCTGAAACCCGGCCCAGGTCCAACGCGTGTGAAGAGACTTCCACGATCACGTGGGTGACTCCTTTATCGAGCATCTGCCGCATGACCCGCATGAGATCCAGGGACTCCGGGGTGGTTACGGCACTGTTGAACACCTTGCCCGCAAAACGGGTATTGACCGTTCCGACTACGCCCACTGCGTATCCGGCTGATCCCAGGATTGACTCGATCAGATAGGCGGTGGTGGTCTTGCCGTTTGTACCCGTGATACCGATGACAAAAAGTTCTCTTGAGGGGTGTCCGTAATAGGCGGCAGACAGTGCCGCCAGGGCCGATCGGGCATTTTCGACCCGTATTATCGTCGTGCCGCTTGGCGCGGTTGCTTCATTTTCCGTCACCACAGCCACCGCACCCCGAGCGACTGCATCGGCCACATAGTCGTTTCCGTTTTCTTTAAGCCCTTTAATCGCCACAAAAAGCCCCCCGGGCCGCACAGTACGCGAGTCATAGTGGAGCGAGGAAACCACGGGATCCCGCCCGCCTCGAAACGCGTTTACCGCCACATGCTCAAGGAGCGCTGTGAGTGTCATCCCGCCCATTGCTCCCCTCTTGAGGCCTTGATCGAGGGCACCTCCTGTTCAGGAATGACCAGTTCAGGGGGAACCTTGAGATACTGCAGGGCCTCTTCGGCGATGCGCCTGAAGGCTGGCGCTGCAACCACCCCGCCATAAGGACTCTTTTTGGGCTCATCAACCACCACCACGATTGCCAGTGCGGGGTCCCGGGACGGCACGAATCCGGTAAAGGCAGCCACATGCTTATTACGCGCATACCGCCTGGTTGCCAGGTCGACCTTCTGGGCGGTTCCCGTCTTTCCAGCCACCCGGTACCCGCTCAAAGCGGCCTTCTGACCGGTCCCGCCCTTGGCCACCACTCTTTCCAGCATGTGGACCAGGTTGCAAGCGGCCTTTGAAGAAATGGCTCGACCAACCTTTGCGGGTTGAAAGCTCTTGACAAGTCGCCCCTTTGCGTCCGTCATGGCCTGCACCAGATAGGGCCTCATCAGGACACCCCCATTGGCTGCGGCACACACAGCGGTGGCCAGTTGCAGGGCGGATACGGACACCCCCTGTCCAAAGCATATGGCCAGAGCGTCCATGTCCGACCAACGCTCCGGGGGGGGCAGGCAGCCGGGGCTCTCACCCGGACAATCGATTCCGGTTCTGGACCCGAAGCCGAAGGCCTTCAATGTTTGATAGAAAGACTCAGCGCCGATCGCGGCACCGATCTTGGCCGCACCGATATTGCTGGAAAACTTCAACACATCTTCAAACGACAATGCCCCAAAAGCATGCACATCATGGATAACATTGGCCCCGACCTGGTAACGGCCCTGTTCACAGTCAAACAGTGAACCAGGCCGAATGCGCCCTGATTCCAGGGCCGCAGCTCCCAGAAAGATCTTGAACGTGGAGCCGGGCTCAAACGTATCGGTGATCGCCCGGTTTCTTCTGATCCATGGCTCGTAGTGCTTAAAGGAGTTGGGATTAAAACGCGGGGCATGGGCAATGGCCAGCACGGCTCCGGTCTTGGGCTCCATGACGACTGCAATGGCCGACTTGGCCGAAAACCGTTCAACGGTTTCACACAGGGCCCGTTCGGCAATGTCTTCAATGGTTTTGTCAATGGTCAAAATCAGGTTGTACCCATCCTGGATGGCTGGCGAGGCGGATTCTGTTTTAAAAGGCCTCCCCAGAGCGTCCTTGAACACCATCCATTGATCCTCCCGGCCACTGAGAAAGGGGTCATAATAGTACTCCAGGCCTTCCAATCCCCGCCCGTCCGTACCGCAGAAACCCAGAACCTGCGCGGCCAGTGTCTTCATGGGATAGAAACGCCGGCTTTCGGTGATAAAATCAATACCGGCCAGCTTGAGGCTTTTTACGGCCGCAGCCTCTTTAGGACTTGCCTTGCGTTTGATCCAGACGAAGCTCTTCCTGGAACACAGCTTTTTTTGAACTGCGGCCCGCGGCAGCTTCAGCGTTCGGGCCAGAGCCGAAGCGCTTTTCTTTGGGGAGCGGATGCGTCTCGGATAAGCACAAATCGACGAGACCTCCACGCTGACCGCCAGTTCCTGGTTGTTTGCATCATAGATCGTGCCTCGACGCGGCGATTTTTGAAGGGCGTGCTTATACTGACTGGCGGCTTTTTCGGACAGTTCCCCGCGGTGCAGAACCTGCAGTTGCACCGCCCTGGCCATCACGACCCCAAGACCCAGCGCCAGTGCGGCTCCGACAAGGATGATTCTGAAACGGATCCACCGGGCAGGGTCCGACCGTTTTTTCTTGTACACCTTCACGGCAGTACCACCACCTGACGGGAATCAGGGACAACCAGCCCCTGATTTTGTGCCAGCCGCCTGATCCGCTGGGGCGATCTTAACCGGGCCTCCTCTACAGTCAGGGCCTGCTGAAGTGCCAGCAGGCGGCGCCCTTCTTTTCTGGCCTGGTTCACCTCATAACCGGTTTGCACATATTGCACCCGACACCAGCTGTAGACCAGCAACTCGGCCATGAATAAAATGAAAAGCACCATCCAAGGAACGATGCTGGTTCGTCTGCGTGTGTTCCGTGTCCGTCTATTCATGGGTCCGGCCCTCCAATTTCTCAACGGCCCGCAGTTTGGCGCTTCGTGCCATGGGATTGGCCTCAATTTCAACCCGGCTTGGGGTGACGGGTTTCTTGGTCAGGATCCGAACCTGGGGAGATTTTCCACACACACAGACAGCCAGCTCAACAGGACAGTCACATCCCCGGGCCATGGCGGCAAAGTGTTGTTTGACCATCCGATCCTCCAAAGAATGAAAGGACAGGATGCAGATGCGCCCTTTGGGGTAAAGCAAGTCAAGCGCATGTTCCAGAAATCGAGAAAGGTTTGCCAGCTCGTCGTTTACCGCCATCCTCAAGGCCTGAAATGAACGGGTGGCCGGGTGAATCCGCCGTGGGCGGTGCCTTGCGGGAATGGCGTTTACAATCAATGCGGCCAACTGCAGGCTCGATCTGATCCGTGTGCGACGGCGCTCACGCACAATCGCGGCGGCGATGCGAGCGGCCCAGCGTTCTTCTCCGTAACGGGTGATAAGA
>JAFDGP010000073.1 GCA_019309245.1 Deltaproteobacteria bacterium
GGTCGATCACGTGTCCCCCGCGTGGACCCCGTGGCTTCATTTGATGAGTTGATCGAAGCCTCAGCCGCTTATGACGTCCGGATTCTCTTCCATAGTGGGCTGGCGCCCTCGGCCGGCCCCCCGCCCAAGACGGCCAAAGATCGTTCGCACAAGGTCTTGGCTCTGATCGGACCGGAAGGGGGTTTTTCCGACCACGAGCTGGCCCGGGCCGAACACCGGGGTTTTGTGTGCAGGTCGCTTGGGCCACACACGCTGAGAGTAGACACCGCAGCCATCGCGGCTGCCGTAGCCGTACAGTACGAGTTCGGATGTGCGTTATGGTAAGTCCGGCCCGGGAAAAACTCCTTGACATGGGGAAGCCCCTTTTATAGACAATACGTTTACAACTCGGGTGCCGAGGTAGCTCAGTCGGTAGAGCAGCGGACTGAAAATCCGCGTGTCCGCAGTTCGATTCTGCGCCTCGGCACCAATAATTTCAAGGGGTTAGCCAAGCAAAGGCTGGCCCTTTCGCTTTTGGTGGGAATTTGCGGAAGGTGTGGTGCGGGAATTTGCATCATATCAGCTTTTCTCGTAAGTGTAGCTATCGTGGAGGGTGAATCCTCCGGGTTCTTTGCAGTTCTACCAGAAAGGCTGGAACCGCAAGGTGTCCCATACAGTATTGATGAAGCATCCTCCGCCACCGCTCCCACCAGGCAAGGAGGACGAGCGGACCGTTGCGGGTTCAACCCAGCGACTCAGGTAAACATGGTCATTGTCGGACCCGTCAGCCTGAATATACGTCACGTACACAATATCATTGGAATCCACACCCGACTGTGGCCTGCCTGCATTATAGGGCTTACCCGTATCAACCGGATCCCCCGCTGAAAACGCCTCCGTCCACGCAGAGCTGTCCTTGTCCCAGATCAAGACAGCAGAAAGCGATTTATCAGGAGCTCTAAAAACGAAAAGGCTAGAAAGGCAGACCAGAAAAACAACTCGCACCGCGCTCTTCCTCCTTTTCAGCTTGACCGCCGAGCCTGCCAAATTGTGTCCCATTGTCCTCCCCCTCCAAAAACCCGCAACCTGCACTAGATAAAGATCTCTAATCAAGCGCAGCACAAAGCATGCCATCTATTATAAGCAGGCATTTCAGAAGGTTATGATATGCTCAGGCCAGACTGTGTGAAAAAAATTGTTGATAATAGGCACAAAAATCAACAGTGTCAAGAGGAACAAGGGAAAAATGGTGCCCATTATGATCCGCCTCGCCGCCTCGGGCGGCATAAACAGGGAATTTCTTAAATTCCACGGCTGCCGCTCGCGGCCGGTTTTACCCATTTCGGCTCAAAGCGGAAATGGGTAAAGGCCATGATAGTCGCCGGGAGAGAAACGATGGCCTGCATTTGACGCGGAAGTGTTTTCAAATGCGATTGAGATGCCCTCGCAGGGCGACCCACCTGCTCCGGTGTGAACATTTTTGCACTGGGATGATCCATTTTGCACATTTCAGAAGTGTCATGGCCACCCAATGCCTCATAACCCTTCGTTTTTTCTGCATTTTTCTTTTGGCCTGCTTCTTGCTTACTTCTTTTCCAGAGGTCGTGGAGCGCCTCTTCAACCATGTCAACCTTCAAGGGAATGTTTTTAAGTATCTCGTAACGCAATAAGCCCTCATTGCGCTCCCGGCCTCCATTTTGACAACACCGGTGCAAATGCACCCGACAGTGACCCCTAACGTTGCATAAACAACATGGCCGACACTCCTCAAAAGCAATATTTATCGATCTTTGCGGTGTGTTTGGGCGTTTTTCTGGAGTTCACCGTAAGTGCTATCCAGGAAACTTTAAACAACGGCCATGTTGTTTACCCCTTGGGAAAGCCGAGGATACCGCATCTGCTGTCCGCCTCAGGCGGATCAAGGGTTCGGCGCCCGCCTGAGGCGGACAGCCTCACCCTTGCCGCCTTGCATCTACGGCACCCTCGGCCTTTGCAATGTTAGGGTGACTCTAACGTGGGGGATCGACATGAAATCGTCACATATGTCAGAAGACAAGGCACAGAACCTATCCGAGATCAGCCTGGGACTCCGGGCGTTGGTTTTGTGTGTGGCCCGCTATGCGATTGAACAACGGGGTGGAACCGCCCACACGGAGCCATTGGGGTTCACGTTGACTTGTACCGGGATTGCCCCGGCCGAACAGGAGGCGTGCCGCGACGCCGTGGATGCCTTGTTTATCTCTCTTCAGCAAATCATCGTATTTGACCCGCAACAGCCTTGTTCCATGATCTCTCGCTCGTAAGCGAAGGACAACACGAAAACCACACCGCCTCGGTATTCGCCCCCCCACATTTCGGGACAAGGCTCTATGCTGGCCGAATTTTTTAGCTCGTTTCCATCCATAAATGGCCCTTTTTCCCATGAGTGGCGTTCTCCGCTGGTTACCCCGCTTGCTGGCACCGAAACCACCACAAAGCTTGCCTTCCCAAAAACAATGCTTATAAGTGGAATTAGGGAATCAGCAATAACGCTATTCCTTTCTCCTCCTTTCCATAGAAGCCCGCGCAGACCAAAAAACCGGCCGGGCTTCTTTTTTTGCTTTTTTTGCTCTAAACACCCCTGATGCTCTTGACTTTAGTTTTCTAGCGTGTTTTCATCTTTCGGAAAGTGCCCATCCACAAATGGGAATTTGTGTATGAAGCTTCCAGCTTCAGTTCTCAGTTTTCAGCAATAGGCTATAGGAAACACATAGTTATTCTGAACGCGGGCAACCGATCACTGCGAACTCCGTCCGGAAATCTATGGTTTATGGACGGACAGGAGGTAGGCTTGGGAAATCGGTATCTTTCGCCAGACTCCAAAAGCGTGAAGAGGCCGGAAAGGCTGAGAACCTTGGTTTCCCCCTCACAACTTTTTAGGCCATTTCTGGAGGCCGGCCATGACCCATCAAAACACTGATCATGACCGTAGGGAACGCGCGCGCTTCAAGCTCAAACCCGGTACGGTTGTGCTGCTCGGCCGGCAATGGCCGCATTCGACCATTGTCGGTGAAATCCTGGATATCAGTACTGACGGCGTTGCCGTCCAGTACGTGGGCGATGAGCCTGCCCAGCAGGAGCCATGCGAGTTGGGTATCGCGTCGACCGAACGCCATACCTATCTCGGCAGGTTCCCAGCAACTCCGGTCTCGGATTTTACCATGGCCAAGATCCCTTTCGGATCCCTGGTCCCCAGGCGTCTCGCCCTGCGTTTCGGACCATTGGATCCCGATCAAACCGCGGATCTGGAAAATTACATCAAGGAAAACGCAGTCACAAAGGTCTAACTCGTGCCCATCCACAGATAAAAATTGGGCGCTAAAGAGTTCCCAATTATGGACGGAAACGAGTTCGTTGTGAAGTACCCCTGGACCTGCCTTAATCTAGCCTCTCCATCCGAACCTGCTCGGACACACCCGGCCCGTTTGCACATGAACAACCCGCCTGTGGTTTTAGGTTTTTCCGCCATCGACCGATAAGAACCCATGAGGAAATTGTTTTCCTCCTTTCCTTCACCTGGGGCGGGGCGTGGCGTGGGAGCATGTCCCGCCCATTTTTCTTCCGATCTTTTTTTGCACGGCACTGGCGTGTCTTAACCACCCGACTTGCTAAACCAAAAGGCATCATTCCACTCTAAGCAAAGCAAAAACAATTGACGCCCCTATTTTTTCGATTCAAAATAAACAGTTCGATTACCAACCATCCTTGAGGCCGGGGGCCCCTGCCGACTCCCGTGGAGGGCCTGCCGGAAAAAACCCAACGGGGAATGGAGACCTTATGCCATTTGATGACATCATTATTCGAGGTGCCCGGCAACACAACCTCAAGGATATTGACCTGAATATCCCGAGGGAACAATTTGTTGTTATTACAGGTCTTTCTGGATCTGGAAAATCCACATTGGCCTTTGACACCCTGTATGCTGAAGGGCAACGCCGTTATGTGGAGTCCCTGTCCGCCTATGCCAGACAGTTTCTGGAAAGGATGGACAAGCCAGACGTGGATATCATTGAGGGACTTTCTCCGGCCATCGCCATTGAACAAAAGTCAACCACGAAAAACCCAAGGTCCACGGTGGGTACCGTGACGGAAATTCACGATTACCTCCGGGTGCTGTTTGCCCGCGTGGGACAACCCCACTGTCATCAGTGCGGCCGTGCGATCACGGCACAAAGTGTCCAGCAGATTGTGGACCAAATCCTGGCGCTTGAGCAAGGTACCAAGGTGGTCATCCTGTCTCCGGTGGTCACTCAGCGAGGGGGCAGTCATAAACGGTTGCTTGATCGGCTCAGGCGAGACGGCTTTGCCAGGGTCCAGGTGGACGGCACCGTGGTAGACCTGGCAGACGACATCCGTTTGGACAAGAACACAAAGCATACCATTGAGGTCGTGGTGGACCGACTGATCGTCAAGGATTCGATTCGCAATCGCCTGGCAGATTCGGTTGAACTGGCCATGGGCCTCTCCGACGGCCTCGTGACTGCTGATATTGTCGGCGCCCCTCCCTTGGTCTTTAGTGAAAAGGCCGGGTGCGTCACCTGCGGAACCAGTTACGCTCCGTTTTCTCCGGCAAGCTTTTCATTCAACAGTCCTCAAGGGGCCTGCTCTGGCTGCAATGGCCTCGGGTCCATGATGGTATTTGATCCCGATCTCATCGTCCCCGATCCGGAGCGTTCCCTCAGACAGGGGGCGATCGTTCCGTGGGAAAATCGACATTCCGTCTATTTTTTTCAGGTCCTGGATGTCATTACCTCCCGTTACCGTGTGGATGTCCATACCCCGTTTTCCGCGTTCCCAGAGGAACTCAAGGACCTGTTGTTGTACGGTTCCAAAGGGGAGACCTTGACCTTCTACCTGGAACGAGATGGACGGCGCTACACCTATGCGCGTCCCTTTGAAGGCGTTGTTCCCGGCCTTGAACGCCGCTACCGGGAAACGACAGATCCGAAGACCCGTGAGGCCATCGAACGATTCATGAATGTCCAGCCGTGCCCCCGCTGCGGCGGGGCGAGGCTCCGGCCCGAAAGCCTTGCCGTGACAGTGGGCGAGCAATCTATCCACGACATCAGCAAACGGTGCATTAAGGACTTACGCGTTTTTTTTGACCACCTCACACTAACGCAACGGCAACAGGAGATATCCGCGCGAATTCTTAAGGAAATCGGCCAGAGACTTACTTTTCTAGAACGCGTGGGGTTGGGATATTTGACCTTGGACCGGGGATCAAGCACCCTTTCATCCGGGGAATGGCAACGAATTCGGCTGGCCACACAAATCAGCTCTAAATTGACCGGCGTGATGTACGTTCTGGACGAGCCGAGTATCGGGTTGCACCAAAGGGACAACCGGAGGCTCCTGAAGACCATCGAGAAAATGCGGGATCTTGGCAATACGGTGCTCGTAGTGGAACACGACCCTGAGACAATCCTTGCAGCGGACCATGTCATTGATATGGGGCCCGGAGCGGGTACGCGCGGCGGCCATGTCGTATTCGCCGGGCCGCCATCCGCTCTTGTAAAAGACACAAAATCGATCACGGGGCAATACCTGTCCGGGAGGCGGCTGATCCCGGTGCCCCCGAGGCGTCGGCCGCCCAAAGGGTTCCTGACCTTGACCGGAGCCCGTTCCAACAATCTCAGGAATCTCACTGTCCGGTTTCCACTGGGATGTTTCACCTGCGTTACCGGCGTATCCGGTTCGGGAAAGTCCACGCTGGTGATTCAAACGCTGTATCGCGCGCTGGCCCGGTGTTTCAATCGTTCCAAACGACCCGTCGGGGCCTTTCAACACATCAACGGGCTGGAACACCTGGACAGTGTGGTCCATATCGATCAGTCTCCGATCGGGCGGACACCCCGCTCGAACCCGGCTACCTATTCGGGAGTATTTAGCGATATTCGAGGTCTGTTCGCGCAGACCCCTGACGCCCGAATCAGGGGATACAGGCCCGGCCGGTTCAGTTTCAACGTCAAAGGCGGCCGATGTGAGTCATGTCGCGGAGACGGAATCATCAAGATTGAAATGCACTTCCTCCCGGATGTATATGTCACCTGTGACGTGTGTCGAGGCAGGCGGTTCAACCGGGAGACCTTGGATGTTCGATACAAGGGCAAAAACATTGCCGACACCCTCAATATGACGGTCAACCAGGCCCTGGTTTTTTTTGGGAAGATATCAAGACTCAGAAACAAGCTCCAGACCCTGGCGGATGTTGGGCTGGGTTATATTCAGCTCGGCCAACCGGCTACCACGCTGTCCGGGGGAGAAGCCCAACGCCTCAAACTCTCCAGGGAACTCAGCAGGCGCGGGTCCGGGCGAACGGTCTATATCTTGGACGAGCCAACCACCGGCTTGCACTTTGCCGATATTCAAAAACTCCTTGACGTCCTCAACCGCCTGACGGATGCCGGAAATACGGTCGTGGTCATAGAGCACAACCTGGATGTGATCAAGTCTGCAGACCATATTATCGATCTGGGCCCAGAAGGCGGCGATGAAGGGGGAAGACTCGTGGGCTGCGGTACACCGGAGGAGATCTCAGAACTGTCCGAGTCTCACACGGGCCGGTTTTTGCGAAGGGTACTGGCCGATTCGAGACGACAGCCCATGCGACGTCAACTCTCCGAAGTCAACCTGTAACAAAGCCGGTCGAGCTTCAACGTAAAGTCTACATGCTCCACAGACACATGGGGAGGGCATTGGATCTGGACGGGGGCAAAGTTGAGGATCCCTCGGATCCCGGCCCGGATCAACCGGTCACAAACTTCCTGGGCGCTCTCGGGTCCGACCGCAATGGCACCAATTTCGATGTCCAGGGCCTCGATTAACCGGTCGATAGCATCAAGGGGTTTGACCTCTACTTCGCCGATTCTCTCACCGATCCTTTTTGGGTTCCGGTCAAAGGCCACGATGAATCGATAGCCCCTATCCGCTCGAGACATGTGTCGAAGCAGGGCGGATCCCAGGTTCCCGGCGCCTACCAGGGCCAGGCGCCATTGCTTGTCGGCACCTAAGATCTTGCGGATTTCAAATAGGAGCTCTTTAACGTAGTAGCCGACCCCGCGAACCCCGAATTCCCCGAAGTAAGCCAGGTCTTTTCGAATTTGTGCAGGGTTCACCCCGCAAAGGTCGGCCAGGTGCCCGGAAGAAATCACCTCTCGACCATTGGTATCCAACACCGACAGGTGCCTCGCATAGACCGACAAACGTGAGATGGCGACTGCCGGAATCTTCATCCCTGCTCACAAAGCTCCCGCATGGGCGACCCGTCCGAGGTATCCGTATCCCGGAGTGCAGACATAGCTCAAGAGACGGAGAGGGTATAGTGGAAAATGACGAAAACCGGGCCGGAATCGGCCCAACAGATAAACAGGGTTGCGCGCCGCCATATCGCCGGCGGCCACGCAACCCTGTCACTTCCTCTTTCTGGTCAGCCTGAAAAGGTCAATTAGTGACCGGCGCCAAATAGAGCTGCAATCGCGGCAGATTGCGGATGAGCATAGATCAGAATCAGGGCGATAACCAGGGTGTAGATGACCAGGGACTCGATCATGGCCAGGCCGATCAGCATGGTCACGGTCACCTTACCGGAAGATTCCGGGTTTCTGGCGATACCTTCAACGGCATTCTTCACCGTCCAGCCCTGGCCGATGCTGCCACCGAAGGCGGCAAAGGCAATCGCAAAACCGGCCGTAAATACGGATACCGTAAAGTATTTCAGGCCGGCCAGGGCCATTTCGTCCCCCGCGGCGTAGGCCACCGTGGACATGGCGAGTAGCAAAAATGCAGACCCCAACGTTGAACAAGACAGTTTTCGAAACATAGCTTCCTCCCTCCTTTAAAGTGTTATTATATGGGCTTCTTCCACGAAATGGAATTCCACAGTTTAATGAGCGTGCTCCATTGCCCCTGAAAAATACATAACCGAAAGCAAGAAAAACACAAAAGCCTGAACCAGACTCACGAAGATACCAAGGGCCATGATCGGCAGCGGGGCGAAAAACGCACCTGCCAGGAAAAACAAGATCGCCAAAACCAATTCGTGGCCCGCGATGTTACCAAAAAGACGAATGCTCAAAGAAAGTATACGGGCCATATGGCCGATCATTTCGATCGGCATGATAATGGGCGCCATCCACCAGATGGGGCCCAGGAAATGCTTGATATATTTCGGCCCGTGATACATCACACCAATCACGTGGGTAAGCGGCACCACCACCAAGGCGCACGACAGAGTCGTATTGACGCTGGCAGTGGGCGGAAAACACCCCGGAAACAGCCCAAGCAGATTGCATGCGAATATATAGATAAACACCGTGGCAAGTACAGGGTAAAACCGCCGAATCTCTTCCCCGGCAACATCCACGGTGAACTCTTCAATCCCGCCTACGAGCAGCTCCATGAAATTCTGGCCTTTTCCGGGAATCAGGCGGACCCCCTTTACCGCAATCAAGGCCAAGACAATCAACACCAGCATCACGAACCACGAATAGATCACGTGCGGGTAGTGATGGGCAAACTCCCCGAACCCGATCGCTTCGCACAAATTCACCAAGAACAGGATAGGATGTTCCATATCACGTTGCCTCCTTGAAGATGATTCTCCTGATTTCGTTTAAGGTCGCCAAGACAATGCTGGTGACAACAACGGACAATCCGATAATCAAACCCAGGGGATTGACATAATTGTCTGCAATTAAAACAAATATAATGGCACCACTGACCAGAAACCGCAGATAATACCTCCCAAGCACGCCTTTCACGTTCGCAACGTGCGGCGGCGTCAGGGCCTGTTTCAATGATCGATACAACAGCTGGAAATTAACCGTAACAATTAGCCCCCCGGCCACAATGCCCCACGCGAATCGGCCCGGCGCCAGGACGAAGCCTGCAATCGTCACCGCGAGAAACAGGATCCAGTTCGTCACGGTAATGAACCTGAGCAGTCTTTTCTCGATGTGCACCGCCCCTGTTCCTCTAGCCTCGCTGGCTTTTCTTCATGGCCAGATAGATGTTACGAAAGCCGGCAACAATGCCGAACCCAAGAAAAATGAGCGTAAACCAAGGGGATGTATCAAACACCCTGTTGTCTAGCCAATAACCAATTCCAAGGCCGATGACAATCGACAAGGCGATGGAGAAACTCAGGCTGCTGTAATACCAGAGATCTCGAAAAAATTCTCTGGTTTCCTTTTTTTTGCCAAAGAGCACGGTTCCCAACAGGCCTTCCCGACAACGGACGCCCTTGTGGAAAATACAGCGCTTCGTACCACAGGACGGCCTTGAAGTCAATCCCTATTTTGCCAACACCTCAAAAACGCGGGCTGCCGCCTCCACGGTCTCCCGGATATCCTGGTCACTGTGGGCGCCTGATACAAAAGCCGCCTCATACTGGGAAGGCGCCAGATAAATACCTTCCTCCAGCATCGCCCTGTAATAGAGCGCAAACCGGTCCGTATCGCATTTCCGGGCATCGGAGAAGTTCAACACCGGCCGGTCAGTAAAAAACAGTGCCAGCATGGATCCTACCCGGTTCGTGACCACAGCCACACCAGCCCGTCCGGCCACCTCTCGCAACCCATCGGCCAGCTTGGCC
>JAFDGP010000074.1 GCA_019309245.1 Deltaproteobacteria bacterium
CCCACCGCATCGGCGATTTGCGCCACCGGCACGGCTTCACAAACCATCTGATTGTCACGGTAGTTGAAATGATGCATGGCCACTCCGTAGCCTGCCCCGTGCTTTTCGATCACTGGTCACTGGTTAAAGAGCCGGATTTAAGTTTTATGCCCATTGCGAGCCAGACGAGCTCCCTGACAAGGATCCGGCATCTCGCATCCGGCCCCTTGTCCCTTTCCTCGTGCCCCTTATCATTCCCCATTCACCGTTCACTGTTCACCATTCACTGCGCACCATCTGCCATCGGAAAACTGCAAAAAACCCTCTCCCTAAAAAAGGAAAGCCGAATCCAGAGGCCCTCACGGCACATAGACAATGTTCGAGTCCTCACTTACCCCGCCGGTCTTATGGATCACCACGACCTTAAAGCCGTACCGAAATTGGGGATCAAACCCCGTTGAAACCGTCACACGGCCATTTCGGACCCGCCCCGGAGATGGGCTGGCGGGGTCAATTTCAACCAGCTCGTGAAACGACAACGGACATCCCGGACAGGGCGGCGAAGAACTACGAACCCGATATGCATACACTTTGAAGTGCTTGATGGCCTCCACGGGGCCGGGGATGGACCATGAAAGCCGCACTGTTCGCCCAAAGACCCCGGCCTCAAGGTCAGATACGGGGGGTGGAATCAGGGCCTGTGGAGGAATCGGAGGCCCCTTCTTGCCGCATCCACAAAGCAGCAACACGACGGCGACCACCAAGAGCCCCAAGGGGATCCAGGCCGGGTTCCGCCCAACGCGCGCCGTCATGATCCGGCCCCGGAGACTTCCTGCGCCAGGACCTGCCTGGCGGTTTCAATGGCTTGCGCCACGTTCCGGGTGGCCGTACCGCCCGAAGAAGTCCGCCGGTTGATCATCTGCTCCGGCGTCAGGATATTGAAGATATCTGCTTCAAACAGGGGCGAGAACTGCGAAAATTCATCCAGTGTCAGATCGTTTAACTCCTTTTCCTGATCCAAGGCATAGCGCACCACCCGGCCCGCGCAGTGATGGGCATCCCGAAAGGCAGCCCCTTTGGTAACCAGATAATCAGCGACCTCGGTGGCATTCAGGTATCCACGGCTCGCGGCCCCGGCCATGGCCGTGCGGTTGACCTGAAGCTTCGGTATCAGCGCCTCGTAGATCTCAAGGCAGCCCTGCAGCGTATCCACGGCATCAAAAAGAGGCTCTTTGTCTTCTTGCAAATCGCGATTGTAGGCCATCGGCAGGCCCTTCATCACCGTAAGCAGTGCTACCAGGCTGCCGAAAACCCGGCCAGTCTTTGCACGAACCAGTTCGCACACGTCCGGGTTTTTCTTTTGGGGCATAATGCTGCTTCCAGTTGAAAAGGCATCGGGCAATACCACAAATCCGAATTCTCTGGAAGACCACAACACGAGGTCTTCTGAAAACCGGCTCAGATGGACCATACAGATCGCCGCTGCAGCCAAAAACTCCAGGATAAAATCCCGGCTTGCCACAGCGTCCATGCTGTTGGCCGAAACCGCCTCGAACCCCAGCAATTCCGCCGTATATGCTGAATCAACCGGGTGGGTGGTGCCCGCCAGGGCCGCGCTGCCCAAAGGCATGACATTGGTCCGCGTCAAGACCCCATTGAAACGCTGCCGGTCCCGCGTCAACATCTCATAATAGGCCATCATGTGATGGGAAAACAACACGGGCTGTGCCCGTTGCAAGTGAGTATAGCCCGGCATAATCACATCCAGGTGCTGATCTGCAAACGCCACCAGGCTCCGGCGAAGCCCTGTGAGCTGATGCAGAATGTGGGTCACCGCATCACGCAGGTACATGCGGACATCCAGGGCCACCTGATCATTTCGACTTCTGGCCGTGTGGAGCTTCCGTGCGACCGGGCCGATTTGTTCAACCAATCTTGCTTCGATATTCATGTGGACGTCTTCCAAAGACTCGTCCAGCTGGAAACGGCCCTGTTCCATGTCTTCAGCAATCTTTTCCAGCCCGTCTATAATCTGAGACGCCTCGTTTTCTGAGATGATGGACTGCCTGGCAAGCATACGGCAATGGGCGATGCTTCCCTTGATGTCATAGGAAAACAGACGCCTGTCAAATCCGATGGAGGCAGTAAACCGCTCCACGCTTGGATCCGTCTTTTGTGCAAACCTGCCGTCCCAGGGTTTGTCGGACACGGTTCTCCTCAATGGTTATGGGGAAGTATTCAAAGTATTATGTTTTAAGTTTTAGGTCTTAAGCTGATGAAATTTCGTGCTTTCGTCATTTCGTGTTGTCGTGATTATCTTTTACCTCTCTGCAGCATCTCCCGCAACAGGGCCTGGATTCTAAGCCTCAGTGCGTTGAGTCGGATGAATCCCTCGGCATCCTGTTGGCGGTACACGTCATCGGCTTCAAAAGTAGCAAAATCAGGCCGGTAGATCGACACATCCGACTTTCGCCCAGTCACCCGGCAGTTGCCCTTATAGAGCTCAAGGCGCACCGTACCTGAGACACCCTTTTGGGTCTCATCCACCAGGGCCTGCAGGGCTTTCATCTCCGGAGAAAACCAAAAGCCATAGTAGACCAGTTCGGCATACTTTGGAATCAGGCTGTCCCTCAGATGCATCACCTCTCGATCCATGGTAATGGACTCCATGGCCATGTGCGCCTCTCTTAGGATCATTCCTCCGGGGGTCTCATAGACCCCGCGCGACTTCATCCCGACAAAACGGTTTTCCACGAGGTCCACCCGGCCGATCCCGTTTCTGCCCCCCAGCACGTTCAGCCGCGCCAGCAACGCGGCTGGCGACAGCCTCTCTCCGTTGACGGCCACCGGATCCCCTTGCTCGAAGGTGATCTCGATCACCTCCGGCCTGTCTGGAGCCGCTTCGGGGGAAACGCTCAGAATAAACATGTCATCCGGTGGCTTTTCCCACGGATCCTCCAACACCCCGCCCTCATAACTGATATGGAGCAAATTACGGTCCATGCTGTAAGGCTTTCTCGGGGTGGTCGGAACCGGAATCCCGTGCGCCTCCGCATATTCCATAAGCGCACGGCGGGAATTCAAAGACCATTCACGCCACGGCGCGATGACCTTGATGTGAGGTGACAGCGCCAGATAGGTGGTTTCAAATCGCACCTGATCGTTTCCCTTCCCCGTGGCTCCGTGGCTTACCGCGTCGCACCCTTCGGCCGCTGCAATCTCGACCTGGCGCTTTGCAATCAACGGGCGTGCGAGCGAGGTGCCCAACAGATATTTTCCTTCATAGATCGCGTTGGCACGAAACGCCGGGAAAACATAGTCCCGGACGAATGATTCGGTCAGATTTTCAATAAACACCTTCTCAGCCCCGGTCTGAAGAGCCTTTTCCTCAAGAGGGGCCAGTTCTTCCGCCTGACCGATATCTGCAACAAAGGCGATCACCGGACATGCGTACGTCTCGGTCAACCATTTCAAAATGACCGACGTATCAAGCCCTCCGGAATACGCCAGCACGATTCTTGTTATCTTCTCCGACAAAGCACCTCCCGGTTGGTCATTGGTCAAAAATTTGGGTCCGGCTTTCAAGTCTCTCTGCCATGACTGGATCAATCTTGCTTTATCTCGTAGCGGAGTGTTACACCCCGCCGATCATGGCGGCATATCAAATGCCGCCCTACGACTGGTGGGTCCAGCCCACCCTATGACATTTTCACCACAGAGCGCACGGAGCCCACAGAGTGAAAACGCTCCTGGTTTCTCTGCGTCCTCCGCGTTCTGGTAACTATAATGCCTCCCACCGCTTCACCTAAAACATAAAACTTAAAACCTAATACCCCCGACGCAGCCGCATCGCCTCAAGCAAAGCGGTCCTTCAGCGTTAAACAGCGCGCAGGCGCTCTGCTCACTATTCACTAGTCACTGTTCACCATTCACTGTTCACTATTCACTGTTCACTATTCACTGTTCACTATTCACTGTTCACTATTCACTGTTCATCAATGGCAATATACCTTTCCAGAATCGCCTTATGCATATGCAGCTTGTTTTCCGCCTGGTCCCAGACCACAGAATGCGGCCCCTCTAAGACCTCCCCGGTGATCTCTTCGCCCCGGTGTGCAGGAAGACAGTGCATCACCATCACGTCGGGCTTTGCCTGATCCACCAGGCCCCGGTCTACCTGATACGGCCTGAACACCTTCTTGCGGTGGGCCGATTCGCTCTCCTGTCCCATGCTGGCCCACACATCCGTGTAAATCACGTCTGCATCGCGTACCGCAGCTTGTGGGTCGGATATGACCTGGATGGTGTCCTTTCGGTCAGCCTGTGCAGACTCCAGGATTTCCTTCCTTGGGTAAAACCCTTCCGGACAGGCCAGAGTGAGGTTGAACCCCAGGATAGCAGCCGCGTTCAACCATGAATGGGCCACATTGTTTCCGTCGCCGATCCAAACGATTTTCAGTTCATCCAGGCCACCTTTTTTCTCCAGGATTGTCATGATATCGCTCAAGACTTGGCAGGGATGATATAGGTCCGTCAAGCCGTTAATGACCGGAATGGAGGCCTCGGAGGCCAATTCCTCCAGCAGGTCCTGGGAATATGTTCTGACTACCAGAGCGTCCAGGTATCTGGACAGCACCCTGGCCGTGTCGGCAATCGGTTCATTTCGAATCAGCTGGGTATCCCGGGCGTTCAGGAACAGCGGTGTTCCGCCCAGCTGAACCATGGCCGCCTCAAAGGACACCCGTGTCCTGGTGGACGCCTTATCAAAGATCAAGCCGAGGGTTTTTCCCCGCAACATCCCGCTTGCGATTCCATCCCCACGTCGTTGTTTGAGTTTGAAAGATCGGTCGAAGAGCGATTCAAAATCGTCTGCGGCCAGGTCTCTTAAGGTCAACAGGTCTTTCTTCATGGTCCTTGTCCGCCGGTTAGACGTAACTCCTAATCCTTCCCCACGGAATCAGCGACCGCCAGGAGAACTGATGGTATGAGGAAGGCCCCTGAATCCACTAGCCAGGAGAAAGCTCTGAGAACAATCTCTCCAGACAGGAAACCAGGGCGTCAATGTCATCTTTTTCCACAATCAAGGGCGGCATAAAACGCAAAACATGTCCCTGGGTGCAATTAATCAAAAACCCTTGATCCATACACCCCTTGACCACAGAGGCGCCGTCACACCTCAGATCCAGACCGATCAAGAGCCCCTGGCCTCGGACCTCACGAATCATGTCATGTCTTAATTGAAGGTCGCGCAGGCGATCCATGAAATAGCGCCCCATCTTGCGGCCGTGATCCACAATGCCACCGCCCACCAAGGCCTTGACAACCTCAAGCGCCGCCGCCGCCACCAAGGGGGTGCCCCCGAAGGTCGAGGCATGGCTGCCGGGTCCGAAGGCTTGGGCCACTCGATTCGTGGCCAGCATGGCGCCCATCGGAAGCCCGTTGGCCAGGGCCTTTGCCAGGGTCATAATATCGGGCGCCACCTCAAAATGTTCGTAGGCGAAAAGCCTGCCGGTTCGCCCCATGCCGGTTTGCACTTCGTCAAAGATCAACAGAAGGCCTTCTTGGTCGCAAAGTGCACGCAGGCCTTCAAGATAAGCACGCGTCGCGCACCGAACCCCGCCCTCGCCCTGAATCGGCTCCAACAAGACCGCACATGTCTTTTCCGTAACGGCCGCCCGGACCGCATCCAGGTCGTTAAAGGCGACGATATCAAAGCCGGCCAGCAGGGGGTCAAAGCCCTTCTTGATCTTATCCTGTCCGGTAGCCGACAAGGTGGCCATGGTTCTTCCATGAAAAGAGCCTTCCATGGTGATAATCCGGTAGCGCTCGGCAGATCCAGCCTCCTTGGCGTACTTTCGGGCCAGCTTGATCGCCGCCTCATTGGCTTCCGCGCCGCTGTTTGCAAAAAACACACGCTCGGCAAAAGAGTGTGCGACCAGCCATTCGGCAAGTTCAACCTGCGGCTCGGTGTAATAAAGATTCGACACGTGCACCAGGCGACGGGCCTGTCTTGAAACCGCTTCGGCCACCCCTGGGTGGGCATGCCCCAAATTGCATACGGCAATGCCAGCCACGAAATCCCGATAGGTCCGTCCCTCGGTGTCCCTGACGGAGCATCCCCGACCTTCGGTCAATACCACCGGAAACCGGCCGTAGGTCGCCGCAATCACCCTGTCCGCCTTTTCCATGATTTCTCGGCTGGTGGTCACTTTTTTCCTCCGTCCTACCTGAGAACGACGTTTCGGGTCAAAAGATGCCGTTTCCGGATGGACACTAGCCGCTCACCTCAGTCCCAATCCCTTTATCCGTAAACAATTCCAAAATAACCGCATGGGGGTTGCGCCCGTCAATGATATGGACCTTGCCTACCCCTTGGGCCACGGCCTCAAGGGCACACTGGGCCTTCGGGATCATCCCCGCCGAGATAACCCCCCGGCCGAGCAGCGTTTCCACCTCGTGCGCCGTCATCGACGACATGAGCGTCCCGGCACCATCCAGCACCCCAGTGACATCGGTCAACAAAATCAGCTTCATAGCCCCCAACGCCACAGCAATCTTGGCGGCCACCCAGTCCGCATTGATGTTGTATGTCTCCCCGGCTTCTCCCACCCCCACCGGCGCAATCACCGGAATGAATCCACCGGCCTCCAGGGTCCGGATGATCTCCGGATTAATTTCGGTGACCTCACCCACCATGCCAATGTCGATGATCTCCGGAGGTTTGTCCTCAACCTCGGTGCTTCGAACCAGATGCATCTTTTTGGCAACGATCAACCTGCCGTCCTTTCCACTCAGACCGACCGCCTTTCCCCCTTGCTGGCTCACCTGGGCGACGATTTCCTTGTTGACATTTCCCACAAGCACCATTTCGACCACGTCCATGGTCGGCTCATCCGTAACCCGCAGCCCATCCACAAAACGCGACCGAATCCCCATTCGGTCGAGAACGGAGCCGATCTGCGGCCCGCCGCCATGGACCACCACGGGATTGATCCCGACAAATTTCAGCAATGTGATGTCTCGGGCAAAGTCCTGTTTGAGCCCTTCATCCACCATGGCGTGTCCGCCGTACTTGATCACAACGGTTTTTCCGTAAAAACGCCGGATGTACGGCAACGCCTCGATCAGAATGTCTGCAGCATTCATGGTCAAAACTCAGGCTCAAGTGTTAGGTGTCTTGTCTTTGAGTCTGTACACACCCCCGGCTGAGTCGGGGAGTTGTATACAGACTCAAAGGATATACCGACTCAAATCCTCGTCCTGCTTGATACTCTCCAGCTTCTTGTGGACATAGGCCGCGTCAATGATGATCTTGTTATTCTCGACATCAGGCGCGTCAAACAGGATATCATCCAGCAGCCGCTCCATAACCGTGTGAAGCCTTCTGGCGCCGATGTTCTCGGTGCGTTCGTTTACCTCTGTGGCGATTTGAGCAATCGCACACACGGCCTCATCATCGAATTCCAGGTCAATGCCTTCGGTCTTGAGTAAAGCCTGGTACTGCAATATCAGCGCATTCTTGGGTTCGGTCAGGATTCTGACGAATTCGTCTTTTCCAAGGGATTTCAGCTCCACCCGAATCGGAAATCGGCCCTGAAGTTCCGGAACCAGGTCTGAGGGCTTGCTCGTATGAAACGCCCCGGAAGCGATAAACAGGATATGATCGGTCTTGACCATGCCGTACTTGGTAGTGACCGTGCACCCTTCAACAATCGGTAGCAGATCCCGCTGGACTCCCTCCCGGGAGACATCCGGCCCGTGGCCTCCCTGCCTACCGGCGATTTTGTCGATCTCGTCAAGAAAGATAATGCCGGACTGCTCCACTTTCTGAATCGCCTGTTTGACCACCTTGTCCATATCGACCAGCCGTTGGGCCTCTTCCTGTGTCAGAATCTCCATGGCCTCCGGAACTTTGACCTTGCGTTTTCTGGTCTGTTTCGGAAACAGGCCGCCCAACATGTCCTTCAGGTTGATGTCCATCTCTTCAAGCCCCGCACTGGAGAATATCTCCACCACGGGTGTGGGCCGTTCGGCCACTTCCAGGTCCACGTAGCGATTGTCAAGTTTTCCGTCACGCAACATCCGGCGCATCTTTTCCCGCGTGGAAGGCGGTTCTGCGGTATCTTTTCTCACCAGCTCCAGGGGTTTCTCTTCGTTTTCCGCCCTGTCGAGTGTATGAGCCTCCTTCTTTTGTGGAAGCAAGATATCGAGCAAACGCTCTTCTGCAATTCGATGAGCCTTTCCCTGAACGGCCTCCTGCGCCTTGGTCTTGACCATATTGACCGCCAGCTCGGTCAGGTCCCGAACCATAGACTCCACATCACGGCCTACATACCCCACCTCCGTAAACTTGGAGGCTTCAATTTTTAAAAACGGGGAGTCCGCCAGGCGCGCCAGACGTCTGGCAATCTCCGTCTTTCCAACCCCGGTCGGGCCGATTAGGATGATGTTTTTCGGAGCGATTTCTTCCCGCAATTCATCAGGCACTTGTTGACGACGCCAACGGTTCCGCAGGGCAATGGCCACAGAACGCTTGGCATCGTTCTGGCTGATGATGTATTTGTCCAGTGCTGAGACAATTTCCCGCGGCGTCAGCCGTCTCATAGACACTCCATGGTAATCTCTTCATTGGTGTAGACGCAAATGGAGGCGGCAATCCTCATGGCGATCTCGGCCAAAGATGTTGCGTCCAGGTCCGTATGATGCATCAATGCGGTCGCCGCAGCCTGGGCATAGGCCCCGCCGGAACCCACCCCCAGGATTCCTTCGTCCGGCTCAATGACATCGCCGTTTCCGGAAATCAAGAACAAATGATCGGCGTCCGCCGCAACAAGGAGCGCTTCCAGGCGTCTCAGCACCTTGTCCGTGCGCCAATCCTTTGCCAGTTCGACAGCCGATCGGGTCATATTGCCGTTGAATTGTTGAAGCTTGGCCTCAAACCGCTCGAAAAGATTCAACGCATCTGCGGTAGCGCCGGCAAAACCTACCAGAATTTTATCGTTGTAGATCTTTCGAACCTTTTTCGCCCGGTGTTTAACAATCGTATCCTTCAAGGTCACCTGGCCGTCTCCGGCCATGGCCACGCGGTTCCCCCGGCGAACAGCCAAAATGGTCGTCCCGTGAAGCGTGCTCTTTGAACTGCTCACATCGACTCCCTCGACCTTTGAAACAGCGATCTGTTAAGAACAAGATTCGTGCGCTGCGTACAGGACAATAAAGCTTTCGTGTTTTCGTACCCGCGTATTTTCGTGATAGATTCTTGTTTGCCTTTTCGGGTTCCGGCTCGTTCAGATAAGGCTTCTCCCCTATCGCCTTGGATGGGACTTGTCGTAAACCTCCATCAAATGGTCCATGCTCACATGCGTATATCGTTGGGTGGTGGACAGGCTCGCATGGCCCAGCAATTCCTGAACCATCCGAAGGTCCGCCCCGGCATCCAGCATGTGGGTGGCAAACGTGTGCCGCAGCCCATGGGGCGTAACGGAACGAAGCAGCCCCAGCCGTCGGTTCGCCTGATCCAACAACCGCGCCACGGACCGGGCACTGAGCCGGGACCCGAAACGGTTCAAAAACAAGGGCCCGCCTTTTTGTCTTTCTCCCGTTT
>JAFDGP010000075.1 GCA_019309245.1 Deltaproteobacteria bacterium
AGAGAAACATCAGTGCGGCAATCAGACCCGCAGTGATGAATATTTCTCCAACAGCCGGAAAATAGGATTTAATGACATAGTGGGGCGTGTAGCTGACCAGAAAGACATTGATCCGGTTGAGAAGAATCCCCAGCACGAAGACCGTTGACGCGAAAAAGAGCCATCCGGGAGATTTGCGGACCTTTTCAAAAAGCAACAATGTAAAGGGAAGAATGACTCCGATGAGGACTTCAACCACAAAGGCATTGGCTTGAACCGTGCCGTCCAGAAGATAGGTATAAGTCCCTCGGACGACCATATCGCCGATCTTGGCTGCCAGGTAGATTCCCATGAGAAGGGGCATGAACCTGGCGAGCGGGGTCAGGACCTCCATCTCGGGTTTCCTGCCGAAAGATTTTGCCACGATAATCGATTCAAATGCTACCATCGGATAGCCTGCGGCCAGTGCCGATGTCAGAAACAACAGCGGCAGGATGGGCGTGTACCATAAAGGGTGGACCTTGTAGGGTGCGATCAACATCAGGGTGCCCAGGCTGGACTGGTGGAGGCACGAAAGCACGATCCCGGCGATGATGAAGACGAACATGACCTTCCCGAGAATTCTATCCGCGATATCCAGTGCGGACTCAACCAGTGGATTCACACTGGAGAGAACCCCGGGAAGGTTGACGTTGCCTTTGAAGCGTTCTACGGCGATGGGGACAAACTCGATGTACAGGACATGGAGATAGATCATCACACACATTGCGACTTCGAACAGGACAGAGTTCCCGTTATGATTGAACAGTGGGCTCGTGATATTCCAATATCTGCCGATGTCCACCAGCAGACCAAGCACCACGAAGGTATATCCGAGCATGGCGGTCAGAAGCGCCGGCCGGATAACGGAGTGGTACTCTTTTCGGTTAAAGACATAGGCGATGGCGCCTGTGGTAAAACCACCGGCGGCCAGGGCCACCCCTGAGGCCACATCAACGCCGATCCAGAGACCCCAGGGAAACTGATTGTTTAGATTTGAGACTGCACCGATGCCAAAGAGGAAACGGACCGCGGCAAAGGCAAGCCCGACGGCCATAAAGGCAAGCATCACCATGACACCGGGGGTCAGAAACTTTTCCTCTACAGGCGCTGCGTGGTTTTCAGCCATCATGATTCGCCTCCCTCTTCAGATGTGTCCTCCACGACACACGCGTCATTTTCTTTCTCAGCGGTAAAGCCGGTCGCCCACATAATGGCGCCAAGGACGGCGTACAGCCCGATGGGCGCGGCGAAATAGCGGAATAGGCCGTGCTGGATCGTTTCGGTCAACCTTGGAGGGGCCTTGGAGCCCAGTTTGGGAAGCCCGATGTTCTGAAAGGGTTCAGAGGCGAGATAGAGCCATGAGGTTCCCCCGACTTCGTGTTCGCCGTAAATGTGATTTACGTACCGGCCCGGATTGTTCTTGATTTTCCACCGAGCGAATTCCAGAAGGTCTGTGCGTCTGCCGAAGGTCATGACCTCTCTGGGACAAATTTTGGCGCAGGCGGGTAATTCTCCGTCCTTTTTCAGGTACTCAAAGCAGAATGTGCATTTCCGGACCTCCGGGTTGACAGGGTTGTGGTACTCATAGGCGGGTATCTGGAAGGGACAAGCAACCATGCAGTACCGACAGCCGATGCATTTCTCGGGGTCATAGATCACCGGACCGTTCCGGGTCTTGTGGAGCGCCCCCACAATACAAGCGGAAGCACACGATGGGTCGTTGCAGTGCATGCACTGAAACTTCACAAAAGTGGGGCGTTCGCGCCAGGTCAGAGAGCCGATGTTTTTCGGATAGTATTTGTTGACCACGGTATAAGATGTTTCATCCGGCCTCCTTTCGTTTTCCAGAACCGTCAGCTCTTCAAACGATTCTTGCGGTTTTGGCAGTCCGTGTCGTTCATTGCAGGCCTGCTCGCACTTCCGGCACCCCACACACAACGTCGTATCCACCAGGCACCCCACGGCATCGGGCGACACGGAAGGGCCGGCGGATGCGGTCGCATCGTCGGAGCCGGCGGTGAGCACACCGGCTGCCGCACTTCCGGCCAATCCAAGGAAATGTCTTCGACTGAGTTTCATATGCACCTCCTGTTGATGCGTTTGTGGAATCAGGACATCATGACTTGCCAAAAAGTAACCGCAAGGGGCGTGCCATGGAGTCAGTCGGATGTGACGGTATAAATTATCTGTAAAATAAGGCAGTTGGAGAGTTTCCGGTTTTGTTGCCCCGGGTTAATGCGTTAACTACTGTTAACAATATTAACGTTGCCTGCCCAACATGTTCAAGAGGGAAATGTATCCGGTCTGATGAAAACTCGCGAAAAAAGTACTTGTAATAAAGTTGCCTCTTGACAGGGGCTCGACTGGAGAATATATTCTATTTTGGCTATATGGTAAGGAGGCAAAATGAAGGACTTCCTGAAGGTCATGAAGGCCCTGTCGGATCCGAACCGCGTTAGGATCCTGAAGATGCTTCAACACAGGATCATGTGTGTATGCGAGATGCAGGCCGCACTCAAGATCACACAGCCGAGTGTGTCTAAGCATCTCAGAATCCTTGAGGAGGCCGGTCTGGTTATGTCGAGCAAAGACGGTATGTGGGTGAACTATGGGCTTGCGGATGGCAGTGCAAGCCCGTATGCCGCCAGCTTGTTGGGGCATCTGAGGCACTGGCTCAATGAGGATAAGAGCGTTTCCAAACTGGTCAAGAGCCTGCCATCTATTCAGCGGGAATGGATTTGTAAGAAATAATTTTTTTGTCCTCAGCAGATAGATAAATAAGAATATTGCCATAAGGTAACGGATTTTGTGAAAAATGCCGGCCATTGCGTATGTGTTGCGATGAAAGGAAAAAGGGCGATGAAGGTCGGTGGTGAAAACGGCGTATGTGCCTGCGTGGGCCGTGGGGGCGGAAAACAAAGGCCGTCGGCCAGAAACGGGGCGACGTGTCTATGGTTTGGACTGGGCGGCGCGGGGCTTTATTTGTGGTGGATGATTTACGGCCGGCTGTCGGCATTTTCCCGCTTTGTCACCTACCGGGTTCTTCCGGTTCAACCGGAAACCCACCTGGGGTCCGCTCTGGAGTTTTTCTTTTATGACACCCCGAAGGTCATGATGCTGCTGCTCCTCGTGGTCTTTGGTGTCGGCATTGTCCGCAGTTTCTTTACACCGGAAAAGACCCGGGACGTGCTGTCCGGGAAGAGCGAATTCATTGGAAACATCCTGGCCGCGTTGCTTGGGATCGTCACCCCGTTTTGTTCGTGTTCGGCCGTGCCGTTGTTTATCGGGTTTGTCACCGCCGGCGTGCCTCTGGGGGTGACGTTTTCCTTTTTGATCTCGGCCCCCATGGTCAATGAGATCGCCCTGGGGCTGCTGTACGGTCTCGTTGGCTGGAAGGTGGCGGCCCTGTATATGGGCACCGGCCTTGCCATTGCGATTATTTCCGGCTGGGTGATCGGGCGGTTACACCTGGAAAGATATATTGAGGACTGGGTTTCAGAATTGGACGGCGGCTCGGCGCAGGATGAAAAACAAAGGCTTACCTGGCGGGCCCGGATCATCTATGGCCGGGATGCGGTTAGAGAGATCGTTGGCCGGATCTGGATCTATGTGCTTCTGGGCATTGCCGTGGGGGCGGGCATCCATGGCTATGTGCCGGAAAGCTTCATGGCCTCCATCATGGGCAAGGGGGCTTGGTGGTCTGTGCCGCTGGCCGTGGTGATCGGGGTGCCCATGTATTCAAACGCCGCAGGGATCATCCCGGTAGTGGAGGCCCTTCTAGGAAAAGGGGCTGCTCTTGGCACGGTGCTGGCCTTCATGATGAGCGTGATCGCGCTTTCCATGCCGGAGATGGTGATTCTTCGAAAGGTCTTAAAGCCAAGGCTCATCGCCGCGTTTATCGGGGTGGTCGGAGGCGGGATCCTGTTGGTGGGGTATCTTTTTAATGTCGTTATTTGATGAGCTTTCCCGTTTGGAAAAGAGTTTAAAGTTTTATGTTTTAGGCAGGACGGTAGCAAGCATTCTATGTTACCGCAGAGAACGCCGAGGACGCAGAGAATGACAAATTTTTTCCTCTGTGTTCTCTGCGGCCTCTGTGGTGAAAAATTGTAGGGTGGGCTGTGCCCACCAAATCGACTTATAAGGAGGTAAGAGAAATGGAGATCAAGGTGTTGGGAGCAGGGTGTCCGAAATGCAAACACGCGGAAAAAGTCGTCCGTGAGGCGGTGGAAGCATCAGGGGTGGACACCCAGGTGGAAAAGGTTACCGACATGATGGAGATTGCCAGGTACGGCGTGTTTGGCACCCCGGCAGTGGTCATCGACGGAGATGTCAAATGTGTCGGCAAGGTGCCGAAGAAAGAGGACGTGATTGGTTGGATCAAGTAGTGAAGTGTGAACAGTGAATGGTGAATAGAGAGAGAGGTGTTAGATTTTAGGTGAAGATGAAGAGGGAGGTTTTAAGTGCCGGATGCCGGATACCAGTGGTCCGATGCCGATCAATGATCAATGATAAATGATCAATATTCGATGTTCAATGACCAATGACTAATGATTCGGGGAGGTGTCCCATGACAGAAGACATCAGCAGGCGGCTGTCCCTTCTGGATCGTTTTCTGACCCTGTGGATCTTTCTGGCCATGTTTGTTGGGGTAGGAGGCGGTTACCTTTATCCGGGCATTCGGCAGGTGATCGACCGGTTTCAGGTGGGGACCACTAATATTCCGATTGCCATCGGACTGATCCTCATGATGTATCCGCCCCTGGCCAAAGTAAGGTATGAGGAAATGGGCCCGGTATTTCGCAATGTGAAGGTCCTGGTCTTATCACTGGTTCAAAATTGGGTGATCGGCCCGATTCTGATGTTTGTCCTGGCGGTCACATTTCTTTCCGGGCATCATGAATACATGGTGGGGCTGATCATGATCGGGCTGGCCCGTTGTATTGCCATGGTCATTGTCTGGAATGATCTGGCCTCGGGAGATACCGAATACTGTGCCGGGCTGGTGGCCTTTAATTCGGTCTTTCAGGTCCTGTTTTACTCGGTCTATGCTTATGTTTTCATCACAATGGTGCCCCAGTGGCTGGGGTTAAAAGGTGTGGTGGTCAACATTTCCATCGGCCAGATCGCAGAAAGTGTTTTTATCTATCTGGGCATTCCCTTTATCGGTGGCATCATCACCCGCGTAATCGGCCTTAAGACCAAGGGATGCACCTGGTACGAGGAAAAATTTATTCCCAAGATCAGCCCGATTACGCTGATCGCCCTGCTGTTTACCATCCTGGTGATGTTTTCACTCAAGGGAGAATTTATCGTGGAGCTTCCCCTGGACGTCATTCGGGTGGCCATTCCGCTGACCGTCTATTTTGTAATCATGTTTTTTGTGTCTTTTTATATGTCCAAAAAGGTGGGGGCCACCTATGAGCAATCGACGACCCTGAGTTTTACGGCCGCCTCAAACAACTTTGAGCTGGCCATTGCCGTGGCGGTGGCGGTTTTCGGCATCGACTCGGGCCAGGCCTTTGCAGCGGTCATCGGGCCGTTGGTGGAGGTGCCGGTGCTGATCAGCCTGGTCAATGTGGCGCTGTGGTTCAAGAGAAAATACTTTCCGTATGCCGTGGAAACGCCGGTTGGGATCTGTCACGTAAGCTGCAAGCCGTGAGGAAGAGCTTCATATAATGAAAATAAGAAACTGGAGAGTCCCATGATGAAACCTGTATTGAATGCGGTTTTTGTCGTTCTGGCCCTGACCGGGGCGGCAGGTTGCGCACTGGTGAGCCCGACGAATCCTTACAGGGCCTTTGGTGCCGATCAAACGGAAAAGAGCGCCACGAGCATGCCGCCTTCCCACACGCCTGTCAGTGGGAGGCCTGTGACGCTGAGAGAGGCAATCGCTGTCGCCCTTAAAAACAATCCGGCCCTTTCGGAGGCAAGATACAAAGCCGATCTTGCGGCGGCGCAGCGCGCGGAGGCGTTGTCCAGGGCATTGCCCAGTGTGCATGCCGTGGGGGGCTACACCCACTATTCGGATGATCAACGCCTGGTAGGCCCCCGGTACAATGGAGAACTCGGGGTGTTCGGAGACGATATTTTTTCGGCCGACCTGGTGTTGACACAGCCGCTGTTTGCCGGAGGGCGGCTTGTCAACGAAATCAAGGCCGCGACCCTGTTGCAACAGGCTGCGATGCACCAGTTTTCCCGGACGCGACAAGAATTGATATTTAATGTGTCCAGCACATTCTATGCAATCCTGGCGCAAAGAAAAGTGGTTGCGTCGTTGCGCTTTTCGGAAAAAACACTTGAAGAACATCTGAAGCAAGTAGAAAGCCTGATTGCTCAGAAGAGGGCGGCCAGGGTGGATCGACTCCGGACACAAGTGCGCATCGCCGATGTCCGGCAACGGCTCACCCAGGCGCGAAATGTTCTTTCCGTCCAGCGGCGCGTGCTGGCCAACCTGATGGGGGTTGGAGATCGTAAGGGGCCACTGAGAGTTTCGGGAACCCTTGCGAAGACAGATGAAGGCCCGCTTGTTGTAGAGGACAAGATCAAGTCGGCCTTTGAGCACCGGAAGGACTATCTGGCGGCCCGGGACGCCCTGGAAGCCCAGGCCAAAAAAGTCGATGCCGCCCGGGCCGGACACTGGCCGACCATATCTCTTCAGGGAAGCTATGGCATGCGATGGGCGGATAACCCTACAGACTATCCTACTGGCACGGATGCGTCCGAGGAACTGGGCCGTGTTGGTCTTTTTGTGGACCTGCCTTTGTTTGAGAGCGGACAGATCGCGGCCCGTGTTCGAGAGGCCCGCGCGACACTTGGTGCGTTTCAGGAAAGGTTGCGAGCACTGAAACTGCGTATTCGGTTGGAGGTTGAAACAGCAGCGCTGAATATCGATACAGCCAGAAAACGGATTGATACTACTGAAAAGGCTATTGCTCAGGCCAAAGAGAGCCTTCGGATTGAACGCGAAAAGTATAATCAGGGAAAGGGGGCCATGATCGACGTGCTTGACGCACAGTCCGCGCTGCTGGATTCCGAGACGAATTACTTTCGAGCGCTGGCCGATTACCTTACAGCGATTGCGCAAATGCGACTGGCAACAGGAGAAGTGAAATGAAAAACAAAAAAGTGCAGCTACTGCTCACCCTTGTCGTTGTTGTCGCAATCATTGGCGGCGCAGCCGCCTTGATTGCGAACAAGCGCAGCAAAGTGGCTAAAGCACCCCGCTACGGTCTGGCCCCGACACCCGTGCATGTCGCGGTGGCAACACGAGGGGATTTGGAGAAGCGCCTGTCTTATCTTGCTGTGGTCGAACCGTATCAAAAGGCCAATGTTGCATCTCGGATAGCGGCCACAGTGACTGCCGTTCGGGTTGATGAGGGCAGACGGGTTAAAAAAGGCGGGGTTCTGGCCAGGCTGGATTCAAAGGATATTCAGGAAGACATTGCAGCCATGTCTGCCCAGATCGAACAGGCCAAGGCGGATCTGAGGGCAAACAATGCCACGCTCGGGGCGCTGGAGAAGTCAGCCGTTTATTGGCAGCGGGAGGCCCAGAGGGACGGCGTGCTAGCAAGGGACGGTGCCATTGCGGAATCTCAGGCCGAGGCGAGCGCCAACAAGGCCGACGAGATCCGAGGACAGCGTGATGCCACACGGCAGAAGGCAACCGCTGTGTTGCAGATCATCAAATCACTGGAACGTAAAAAGGCCCGGCTTGAAGCGCAACTGCCATATTATACATTGCGTTCTCCTTTTGACGGTGTGGTTACCCATCGGCTGGTAGACCCCGGTGACCTTGCCGTACCGGGCAAGGTGCTGATCATTGTGGAGGATCGGAGCCGCCTGATCTTGGCCTTTGATGTGCCGCAGCAAGATCTCCAGGGCGTGCGCGAGGGTCTGCCCGTGCGCTACGATGCGGGCGGCAAGGGATTTGAGGCCAAGTTGTCTCACCTATATCCGGCCTTAGATGCGTCCCGTATGGCTCGGGCGGAGGTGTACCTCGACGGTGTTGATACGACTGGATTGACCATCGGATCATATATGCCGGTAACGGTGCAGGTGGCACAGATGAAGGGCGTTACTCTGGTACCGGCAGCTTGTCTTATTGCTTCTTCAGACACGTCGCCTTATGTCTATATCGTATCCAACAAGCATATCGCGATCCGGCCCGTGAAAGTATTGGGTCGTGACGGACGACGTGTCGCCATAGACGGCGTTAAGCCGGGCGAAGCCGCCGTGATGAATACCTTTTTAGGATGGGCCCAACTGGCAGAGGGTATGCCTGTGGAGGTGGTGGAGTGAACTTGACGACATTTTCTTTGAAAAATCCCCATACCATCATGGCATTGACACTGGCCGTTGCGGCCCTGGGCGCGTTTGCGTTTTTCAGGACACCAACCGACCTTTTCCCCAATACCGTTCCGCCACAGGTAGTGGTTATCACTGTTGAACCCGGTGCTGCCGCCCGGGATGTGTCCGACAAGATAACGCAGGTGATAGAGAAAGAATTGAATACGATCAGCGGATTGAAACGAATCGTGAGCACTTCACGTGATGAGGTCTCATCGGTGAATGCGGAATTCCAATATGAGAAATCCATTGGTGAGGCAGTCACCGACGTTCAGAATGCCATCAGTCGTATTCGACCGGAACTTCCCACGGATATATTGGAGCCACGGATTTACCGGATTACCGATGCCACACGGCCATTGTTGACCCTTGCCATGGCGCCGAAACCCGGAAGTACAAAAACCTTGGCGGAGGTGAGACTTCTGGTAGAAAACCAAATCGAAGATGAAGTCTTGAACCTTCCGGGTATCGCGGACGTGGATGTTTTCGGCGCACATCAGCCTGAGGTTGAGGTGCGTGTTTTTCGGGACCGTTTGGTGGCCCACAAGATTTCCATAGGTGATGTGATCGCCGCCCTGGCAAAACAAAACATTTCCAGTCCGGCCGGAACGCTTTATTCTGGGAAAAACGAATACCTGATTCGCACCACTGGAGAGTTTGCAGACCTGCAGGAGATTTCTGACCTGCCGATCCGGCATTCCGGAAGAGGTTTTATTCGTATTTCGGATGTGGCAAAGATCCGTCTCGGTGAGCATGAACAAAGAAGTATTTATCATGGGAACGGAAAGCCGGCTATCGCGATGAATGTATTGCGGCCCGAAAACGGGCCTACTGTCGCGGCTATCAAGAGCTTTAAGGCGTTGTTGCCGAAACTGCGCGCTGAGTATTCAGATATTGAATTTTCCATAACAGACGATCAGGAACCGATCATTCATGTCAATGTCCATGGCATGCGGCAGAGCCTTATTCAGGCGGTGATTCTCACGGTGGTCGTGATCTTTTTCTTTCTAGCGGATACCCGGGCTGCCATAGTGGTATCCGTGAGTATCCCTCTGGCGTTTCTCATTTCCCTGGTGGTGCTGTGGTTCAGCCCGTATACCCTGAACATGGTTACGTTATCCGGGCTGATTGTCGCGGTCGGGATGGTGGTAGATGCCTCCGTGGTGGTCCTCGAAAATATCTACCGACATCATCAGTCCA
>JAFDGP010000076.1 GCA_019309245.1 Deltaproteobacteria bacterium
GCCCGTCGAAGGCGTCTCGGTCGACCCAACGGACTCATGGCCCGAAAGATTATGGGGACCGGCCCGTTCGATATCGTGTTCGAGCACGGATATTTTTTTTCGTCCCTCAAAGTGACCAAGCACGGCCCAAGTCACCCAGAGCACAATAATGGCCACACCTACGCCGGCCAGAACGCGAAATGTCAGAAAACCGCCGAACGCTCCAGATGTTGTGCCTCCATTCGATTTCACGCTCGAATCACCGGCATTTTCTTTTTCTTGTGTCATCCTACCCCTCTCGTAATCTCCGAACGTCCCCGACACGAATCGTCACCTTGGCATCATCAAAATATTCAATCAACGGAATCATGTACTTGCGCGACACCCCAATCATCTCTTTAAGCTGCGGGGTGGAAATCTCTCCATTCGTTTTTAAAAAAGCCACCAACTTCGTCCTGACGTCTTCAACCACCTCTTTATGAAAGTAGAGGTTTTCCTTGACCTTCACGAGACTGCCCTCTTGTACCATGTGGTCCACGATGTCCTGCAATTGTTCCGCACGGCCGTCCAGGGATGAAACGAGTTCTTTGAAGCTGGGCGGATGAAGTCCCTGTTGGAGATAAACCGCCTCGATTTTGCGCTGGATTTCCGCCAGGTCGTCGTGAAGCGCCACCTTGTGCCCGGAAAGACGCAACATCTCTTTTTCTCTGACAATCCTGCCCGTCTTGACCAAGGTTTGAAGCATCAGGTTAAAGACCCGGGGATCAAGGATGCGTGAAAGTCTGGCCTTAAACACTTCTTTGGCCATCCCCGGTTTCAAGGGAGACGAGCTGTGAAAATCTTCCAATACCCGCACTGCACGTTGCTGCAATTCATCAAATACCGACGCATGGATATAGGTGCGCTCATCGCGGTCTATTTGAATAACCGCACGTTGCGAGAGCAGCTTCTGCAATTCCTGGTCCAGATCACGTTCCGGTATATTCGTCATCACGGCCAGATCGGCAAACGAAATTCCATAAAGTCCACTGTTCTCAATATGCCGGACCAGGATTTCTCTGGGATCTGAGCTGGCCAAGGTTTCCAAAAAGGCCAGGAGCGGTTGTTTGAAGCGCTTGTGTTTTTTCGGCACCGGATTGATAATGTGTCCCCCGCCGATAGTCCGGATCGGCGAATAACTCCGAATGACAAATCGGTCGTCTCTGACTACTGCAACCGGCTCCTCCAGCCGCAATTGTACAATGGCCCGGTCGCCGGGTTTGAGTTCTTCCCGATCGAGTAAGATCACATAGCCTTCAATTTCGCTTGTACCCGTATAAAACCTGACCTTTGTCCGGTTCTTGAGCGGTTTTTTGTCAAATCCAAGATAATCCAGGACCACATCCACCATGTAGCTCGGCCTCAGTGTATCCACACGGGCCAGAACGTCCCCGCGCTTCACCTGGGCCCGGTCCAGCCCCTGAAAGTTGATTGCCGTCCTCACCCCTGCGCTGGCCTCATCCACGGGCTCATTATGGATCTGAATTCCACGAACCCTGGATTGAATACCGGAAGGAAAAATCATGATGTTTTCCCCCACCCGAATCCTGCCGGAGGCTAGGCTGCCGGTAATCACCGTACCAAACCCCTTCATGCTAAATACGCGGTCCACCGGCAAACGAAACAATCCTTTTGAAGAACGATCGGGGACCTTTTCGCAAAGCGCCGCCACTGCAGCCACAAAGTCCGACAACCCCTGCCCGGTCACCGAGGATACTTGAACAATCGGCGCATCTTCGAGAAAACTGCCCCGCAGATACGTGTGGACATCGTCCGCCACCAGCTCCAGCCATTCCTCGTCCACCATATCAATTTTTGTCAACACCACCAGGCCGTGTTGAATCCCGAGCAATTTACATATATCGAGATGCTCCCTGGTTTGCGGCATCACGCCTTCGTCTGCGGCAATAATCAAAGCCACCGCATCAATCCCGGCCGCCCCCGCGACCATGTTTTTGACGAATTTCTCATGGCCCGGCACATCCACGATACCGACCCGCTGCCCCCCGGCAAGATCCAGCCAGGCAAAACCCAATTCAATGGTGATGCCCCGGGCCTTTTCTTCCTTGAGCCGATCCGTATCAATACCGGTCACCGCCTTGATCAGGCTGGTCTTTCCGTGATCAATATGCCCGGCAGTACCAAGAATAATGTGCCTCAATGATTCGTCCCTTCCCCCGGCCGGCCCTGTCGTTCCGTTCGAAAATACTCGGTGATATAGGCCAGGCCAACCAGTGAAACTGCAATCCCGATAACCCAGGGAAGTGACACTCCCGGAAAAAAGAAACGCGAGAGTAGCACAGCGAAAATACCCCCCAACACCATGCGAAAAAGAAAAATATAAAATCTGGTCACAATCTTCCCCGTCTCGGGACCTTCTCAAAATGTCCCTTTTTGCCTAATTTCTACGTACGGCTCTCCGCTTCGGGCGGATCGCCGTCCTTGAATTTGACGGCTTCGCAAGAAGTCGTCAATCTTTTGTATTCATATTAAAAATCCATAGCTGCGTCAATCATAACTTTGCCGCACCAGCCCCTGGCATTATCGGCGACCACCGGGCAATCCACGGCGTGAGGAAAAATGATATTTGTTGTTCATATCTGTGGCTTCGGCACAAACGGCATCGTTCGTCAGCCAAAACTATCCCTTGAAAACAGCCATCTCGTATGATATTTGTCTATAATATTGTGGTGAGTGTAGCTCAGTTGGCAGAGCACCGGGTTGTGGCCCCGGTTGTCGAGGGTTCAAGTCCCTTCACTCACCCCACCTACCCCTTACGCGCCCGTAGCTCAGTTGGATAGAGCGCCGGACTTCGAATCCGTAGGTCGCCCGTTCGAGTCGGGCCGGGCGTGCCAATGATTTCAGGGACTTAGCGGACTTGTTGAGTCCTTTTTCTTTTAGTGACGTCAGGCTCTTAGGGTGGATTTGCTTTGCGTTCTTGACTTCCACCGCGTGGAAATGATGCTCCCCATACAAAGCAAAATCAACTTCGGAGCCGCCCCGAAAAAGCGAGCGCTATTCCCGCAAAAAGACCTATGCCACAAAAAGCATATCGTCAATGCCTTGCCAATTCCCGTGCTCCGCGCTATTCACCAAACAGGCAACGGCACCGGATCCCAAATCCATCGCCAAGAAAACGAAGATCGAATTGTTAAGGAGGAAATCATGGCCAGGATATTGCGAATCAATACGCGAAAAAAGACCCATAGTTTCGAAGAGCCGGGGGCTGACCTGGCGGCTCTTGGGGGCCGCGGTTTGACGTCTCGAATGGTGCTAAACGAGGTTCCTCCCACCTGCCACCCTCTGAGCAAGCACAACAAGCTGGTGGTGGCCCCCGGTCTTCTGACCGGAACGGCGGCAGCCAACTCGGGGAGGATATCGGTGGGTGCCAAGTCCCCGCTAACCGGGGGTATCAAAGAAAGCAATTCCGGCGGCATCCTGTCTCAGAAGCTGGCCAGGCTGGGGATCAAGGCCGTAGTCCTCGAGGACAAGCCTGAGGATTCCGGCTTTTCGCTTGTAGTCATCAAGAAAGACAGCGTGGAAATCCTGCCTGCGGACGAATACGTCGGCCTGGGGAACAATGATGTCATGGGTCGTCTCTGGGACACGTATGGAAAACGCGTTGGCGTGATGAGCATCGGCCCTGCGGGTCAGCAGCGTCTCGCCGCCGCCTGCATCAATTTCGCCGATCCCAACGGCAGGCCGGGCCGGGCCGCCGGGCGCGGCGGCCTTGGCGCCGTGATGGGCTCCAAAGGAATTAAGGCCATTGTGGTGGATGACAGCGGTGCGGGCAAAGTGCCCGTGGCCGATCCTGAAGCCTTTAAGACCGCAAACAAGCGGTGGGTGGAAATACTCAAAGGGCACCCGGTGACCAGCCAGGGGCTGCCCGCCTATGGCACGGCCATATTGATCAATATTATCAACGAGGCCGGGGCGCTGCCGACCAAGAACTTCCGTTCCGGCCGTTTCGAATACGCCCAGGACATCAGCGGTGAGCGCATAGCCGAAGTCATCGAGCAACGCGGCGGCAAGACGAAAGACGGATGCCATCCGGGCTGCGTGATCCAGTGCTCCAACGTGTATCACGACAAGGACGGCAAGGTGCTGACCTCCGGCTTTGAATACGAAACCATCTGGGCGCTCGGCGCCAACACGACCATTAAAGACCTGGACGACGTGGCCATGCTGGATGCCCTGTGTGACGACATCGGCCTGGATACCATTGAAATGGGCGTGACCCTGGGGGTGGCCATGGAGGCGGGACTCATCCCCTGGGGAGACGGCAAGGCGGCCATTGACTTGCTGAAAAAGGTCCGTACCGGCGATCCTCTGGGAAAAATCATCGGCAACGGGTCACTCTTTACGGGACAAGCCCTCGGTGTGGACCGCATTCCCGTGGTGAAAAGGCAGGCCCTTCCCGCCTATGATCCCAGGGCGGTCAAAGGTCAGGGGGTAACCTACTGTACAAGCCCCATGGGGGCGGACCACACGGCCGGTTACGCGGTAGCGCCCAATATCTTGAAGGTGGGTGGGGATGTCGATCCTTTGAAAAAAGAGGGCAACGTGGAGGTGTCCAAAAACCTGCAAATCGCCACCGCGGCCGTGGACTCGACCGGGCTGTGTCTGTTTGTGGCCTTTGCCGTCTTGGATACCGAAGACGGCGTGCAGACCATTGTGGACCTGTTAAACGCCCAGTACGGGCTGAGCCTTACGCCCGAAGATGTGGTCAAATTGGGCGTCTCCATTCTCAAGGACGAACATACGTTCAATCAAAGGGCAGGCTTTACCAAGGTCCACGACCGGTTGCCCGACTTTTTCGCAGACCCCCTGCCCCCCCACAATGTCACCTGGGATTATACCGAAGAGGAGCTGCAGCAGGCAAAGCAGTATGACTAGTGTTCATGGTTTTAAAGGCTTATATTTGAGCATTAAAACGTCAGTCCATGGAGACCGCCCAAATCCACCGCCAAAAAAACCAAGATGGGATCCTTCCCATAGGATTCGAAAATGGCAACCATCTTGTTCAACGCCTTTTCATTTCTCCAGGAGAAACTCAAGGCAAAAGATCATCCCTGTATCAATGCCCATATCGAACTTTCCGACGGGAGCACCGTGGCGGACCTGGTCTCGGCGGTTGGACTTGAGGCGGCGGATGTAGAGGCGGCACTGGTCAACGGTTCGGTTCGGCCTTTTGATACGCTTCTTCAAAACGGGGATCGGGTCGCCTTGATCCCGCCCGGCACCCCCGGGCCCTACCGCGTGCTCTTAGGCATGGCGGGCAGGAAGAAGGCCAAGTGAGCGATTGTGCCAATCCAGGGGACCAATTTTTCTCAACTGTGCTTCTGATGACAGCCCACATTGCACTCAAGCTGTTTGCCTCGCTTAAACGCTACACACCGGCTCAGGCGGATCGGTTTTCCATCACCCCCGGCCTCACGATCGCTGATCTTCTCAAGGAACTTAATGTCCCCCTGGCCGAGGTCAAGCTCGTCTTCGTCAACGGCGTGAAGCAGGATATGAACATGCCTTTGAAAGACGGCGACCGGGTGGGCATTTTCCCGGCCGTTGGAGGGGGATAGCCTTTCATGTCCAGTGCGATGATCAAAGATATAGAGAGCCTGGCGGAAACGTCGGTTCACTTGGATGGTCAGGCCTTCAAAGCGCTTTCCACGAATCATGTGCAAACCCTGGCCGGACGCTACAACATTGCCGGTCGTGATATCGAGATTGCCGCCCTTAACGCCGGGATTATCCCTCAGAGGTATAGCCGCAATATGAAGACCCTTTCGCCCCGCGAACAGGCCCTGTTGCTGGCGTCCTCTGCAACTGTGGTGGGACTCGGTGGTCTGGGCGGAAACGTCCTGGAGCTAATGGCCCGCCTGGGCGTGGGCACCTTCTATGTCATTGACGGCGATACCTTTGAGGAAAGCAATCTGAACCGGCAGTTGCTGTGTACCCAAGACACCCTGGGCATCAACAAGGCGTGGGCCGCTGCAAAGCGCATCGAAGTCATCAATCCTTCAGTTGTCGTCCACCCTTATTCCGAGTATTTGAGAGAAGGAAACAGCGCCGCGATCATTGAAAAATCCAGTGTGGTGGTCGACTGCCTGGACAATGTAAAAGACCGGTTTGTACTGGAACGCGCCGCAAAGAAGGCGGGCCGGCCCCTGGTCTCGGCCGCGGTGGCCGGCCTCACAGGCCATGCGATGACCGTTTTTCCCGAAGACCCGGGCCTCAAACTCATATACGGAAGCCCCGAGGACTTGGCCGGGGCGGGTGCGCAGACTATCCTGGGTTGTCCGCCTCAGGCGGTCGCTCTGCTGGCCGCCTGCCAGTGCTCAGAAGTCGTCCATGTGTTACTCAACAAGAAAGGCCTGCTAAGGAACCGCATGCTTGCCGTGGATCTCGAGGATAATACATTTGAAGTTGTAACCCTTCTTTGACTGGCGTCGGCATCCATCATCCGTTTGAATCAAGACACACTTGTAGTTCATCGTTTTGCTTTCTTTCAACAGTGCAAGCGCTAAACCGGAAAGACACCAGGGGACAAACCGGCCCGCATGATGGGGCCGGACTGTGGAATAGCGGGAGCGCATCCCATGTGGGTTGATAACGGCATGCAATTGGATGGCCGCACCATGGACGGCTTGGCGCGCAGATTGGAAGGACGCCGTCGCATCCTGTTTTGGGGGGACATGGGTGTGGGCAAGTCCACGCTGGCCCTTCAGGCAGGACAATCCTTTGTCCGGCGTTTTGGTTATTGCCAGGTCTTGTCGCTTGATCCTGGAAGCCCGCCATTCGGAGTTCCGGGCTCGGTCAGTCGTAGCTGGTGGGCCGATAACGTTTTGAAATGGGGCGATTGCCAGGCGTTGTGCACCTTGAATGCCGCCCGGTTCCGGCTGCCCCTGGTTCTTGCGGCCCGCCGCGTGATGGCTGCCGCGGAAGCTGTCCATCAAGACGGTCCGATTTTAATCGATCCGCCCGGGGTGGTCAGGGGCACAGGCGGCGCGGAATTGCTCACCGCCCTTGTGGAGTCTCTGGGTATCGATGCAGTTGTGGTGCTTTGCCGGCGGAAAAAGCCCCTGACGCTCTCAGAAGAGCTGGCCTCAATGTCCCCAAAGGTCATGTATATTCCTGCCTCCTCTCAGGCCAAACGGCCGTCCCGGCAACAAAGAGCCAACCACCGGACAACGTTGTGGGACCGCTTCTTGGAAAACGGTGCGGAACAAACCTTCATGCTCGATGGGTTGCGCCTCTTGGGGACCCCGTCTCCCTGCGAGACCCCTGAAGCATGGCCGGAAAGGCAGGCCGCCCTGCTGAGTTCCACGGGTGATACCTTGTGCATGGGTGAAGTCATCCGGCTTACAGGCAGGCAAGTAACGCTGCGCGTTGCTCCGGGCCTTGCCACAGCGCCGGTAAGCCTGTTGATCCGGGATGCCGGTCGCAACCCCGAAGGAAAACTTGAAACCCGCCCTCAGGTTGACAAGAAAGTTTTCCGCCGACGTGAACCCCAAGAAATGACGCCTCCAGGGGTTGTCCCCGGCCCGGGAACAAAGCCCTTGTCGAGTCATGTGGGGCCGGCATGGGCTACCCTGGTCGGAGGCGTCCTGGGAGACCCCCTGTTGCACGTGAGGCTACGTAACCACAAGAAGAGCCTGTTTTTCGATCTCGGCGACCCCGGCCGTCTGGCGGCAAAAGTGGTCCATCAGGTGGACGCCGTTTTCTTAAGCCACGCCCACATCGACCACATCGGCGGCTTTTTGTGGTTGCTTCGCTCCAGGATCGGCACGGTTACGCCCTGCAAGGTTTTCGGGCCTGCAGAGACGATCGCCCGGATTGCGCATTTCCTGGGCGCCATCACCTGGGACAGGATCGAGGAAAATGGACCGGTGTTTGAGGTGTGCGAATTTGACGGGGTAAGGTTGAAGCGTGCCAGGCTGCAACCGGGAAAACACAAGCTGGAGTTGCCGTCAGTGCCGATCAAAGAGGGTATTATTTTGCAGGAAGCGACCTTCCGTATCATAGCAGTTGTTTGTGACCATAACATTCCGTCAATAGCCTATGGCCTGGTATTCGACCGGGATATCAACATAAGAAAGGAACGGCTCAGGTCTTGCGGATGGGTCCCAGGTCCCTGGTTGGGCCGACTGAAGGCGTGTATTGCCGCTGGGACCCTGGATGTGGGGATCCAACTGCCCGACGGTGCCGTCAAGAGCGCGGCAGATCTGGCGGAAACGCTGACAATCGTTCGGCCGGGAAAGAAACTCATCTATGCTGCCGACGTGGCCGATACACGGCAAAACCGAGATAAATTGATCGCATTGGCCCGTTCAGCGCACACGTTTTTCTGTGAAACCGCATTCGCCGGGGCCGACAAGCAAAAAGCGGACACCACCCAGCACCTGACTACGCTGGCAGCGACTGCGATCGCCCGATCAGCCCGGGTCGAACGACTGGTGCCCTTTCATTTTTCAAGACGCTATGAGCACAACCTGGAAGCGATCTACAACGAGATCCGTAAACAGGCAGGACCTGTCAAGATACTGGGACATTTTCATTGATGCCTTCGCAAAAAAGTCCGACTTGTGCGTTCCACTTCACCCTTCGTGGCTGCGGCGTGCCAGCAGGACACTTGATCGGCCTTCGCGGCAGACGCCCCATTTAGTCGCAGTAGAAGTTATCGTCCGTCCCGCCCCCTTTTGTGCCCAGTTCATGCAGGGTAATCTCATCGCCCGGCCGCAGCGGGATCTCTCGCCCTTGCTCGTCAACCAGCACAAGCTCATGATGCCCGCATGCAGGGCAGACCCTTGCCTTGATGGTCCCCCTGGTTGCCATCAGATCGCCTCCTTTTCTTCACGGCTTGGTTACAATCCGGCCCACCCAAATCCACCGCCAAAAAAACGAAGATGGGACTCTTATGGCATGATTGCAGCGTGTTGAACAAAAACGCTGGTTGAAACCCTTCACTTGGCTTCAGCGTGGTCAGATCCATCTTGATTTTCGTTTTTTTGGCCCTTCGGGGATGCCGATTTTACCGGATCTGCTTTGTTGGTGGGCGCTTGAAGTACAACAGTACGTCGGCACGCCCACCGCCTCGCATCTTAAGGCAAACTCGGCAACCGGTGGATCCGGGTGTATCTCCTTGACTCCCCAACTCCTTCCTGTTATTAACGCCCCGGGCCGGTTGAGCTTCCTACCTTAACGCCACCATTTGGCGGGAACAGCTTAACTACCGGGAATAATGTAACGCAATACCTCAAAACAGGCTCGCCGGCCTTTCCCACCTTTTTTCCCAAAAACGGTATTTCTTTTCACATTTCGTGTAACCTGAATTGCCTTTTTTTAAATTCAGCACCCGGACTGAATTCGTCTAACCAAGTGATCTTTCGTTATATATCGCCTCTTCTGACGTTTTGGCATAGCCTTTCCATTAGGATCAGGCGCAAACCGGAGGACGCATTCTTATGGAACCGCTCGGCATTGAAGACAATCGAATCCTGACCCTGTCCACCCATGTGATGCGTTGTGTTGCCGAACGCTACGGCGGGACCATTCTCAGGGAGGCGCTCTCAGATAAGGTCGCCATCCTCGTTCCCAAAGAAAACAGACAGGAATGCCTGGACCAGATCGGAGAACAACTCGCCATCATCCGGGAGTATATCCTGACCTCTCTTCTGGCGCTTCGGGAAGGAAAGGTGATTGTTTGGCGTTGCCTCAACTAGTTTCCACCAATAAACGGCCCCTTTACCCCTGAGCGGTGTCTTCCCGAATTTACAACTGCCCCGTCCTGTTAACAGCATCACCTGCGGCGTACGCCGGTGCGGACAGCGTCGACGGACCCAACGGATCCTCGACCAGCCACGACTCATTGTTTGCGATTCATTCTTCCTTGACATGTTCTCCATTCGCCGGTATGGATATGGATGCAAAAGAGACATCTCCGAGATTTTGGGGATGCATGGTGCGTACGCTCAATCAGTGCACGATCATCCCACAGGGCGCCCGACTTCGCCCCCAAAGGACGCCATGCATGGACAAAAAGGCATCCGTTGATCGAAGACAAGAGCGAAGATACCCTGTGGCAGACGGGGCGTTCGTGCTACTGGCTCCTCCTCATTCTATTCTGGGCCAGATCATAGAAATTAGCCGCAGTGGACTTTCATTCCTATGTACCGCAAGCCATCCCCCCGAACAGGGACCCACGCAGCTCGACATCCTTCTGGCAGATCACAGCTTCTATTTTGATAAAATCCCCTGCACGGTTGTCTCGCATCTGGAAGTATCGCACAACCTGTCAATGGGAACGCAGACAATCAGGCGATGCAGCGTTCGGTTTCACGATCTCACCGAAGTGCAGACATCTCAACTGGACTATTTTATCCGCAACCACACGACAGCCCCCCACACTTAACCCTCTTAAGAAACTTAAATTAAGGCCTTTAATTCCAGAGTTTCTTTCATAAAGGCATCCTTCTACCCAAAAAACGGGCTTCAAGTTTCCCGCCGGTATGTCGATAGAGCCCTTGAGAAAAACTTTCCCGGGAAATACGGCCATGATTTGCTACAAAAGCTCCTGGAAAACCCCACCTCAAATACTGACCTATGATCTGGTTTGTTTTCAAGCCCTGGTATTGTCCATTGTCCGATTCGCTGTGGAAAAATACGGTGGCACCATGGCAACCGACACAGACACAGGGATGACCCGGCTGGACATCCCGGACTGGGCCGAAGAGCCCTGCCTGCGCGAATTAGGTCAACTGGTCGGACCGGGTACCCCGCTCAACAGATACCTCACCTTGCTCAGCCGTTGATGCAAGGACGCTCGGCTCTGTTCGCCTATTCGATCGTAGAAAAACATCAGGACTTCTTGTTTCCCAGGTAAGTTTTTTGGGTTCCGGCCTGGCCGGTCAGGTTGATCCTGGATCACAGTTGCAGGCGCACTGGTGTGTCTGTGGCTGACCGAAAAGGATGCCTCGCCCAAGAATTTTTCCGGCACATCCCACAAACTGTGTAAAATCGTTACAGTTGATTTGCCCTATTTTTGGCTAAATTGTAACATTTTGTTACAGTCAGAAAACGCCCCATATCATTCGCCAAAAATTTTACTATATTTTCAAATAGTTGGAAATTCTCCGCGTGTCCATTTTTTTGGCACTATTGGTGCAGTATAGTAACACGACAGTGGCGTTGAGGGCTGTCTCAAAATCCCCGCAGTCCCGCCCTTATCGGACGGGGCGTATGCTCGTGCTGGCCGTTTTGACCCAAGGTCTTGTTGCCATCGAATGCGGAAGAGGAAAACAATGATTGAAAAGAGGCTTCTGAAAACAGGAGGGTCGCTCGTGTCAGGAATCATGGCTTTTCTACTTTATCAGAAAGACCCCGAAAAGACTCCTTGAGCCCGGCCCACGAGCCTATCCCTCGTCCCGCCGCAGCGGGACTGCGGGCCCCTGCACATTCGGACAAGCGAGCCCGGATGCTTCGACGATGCCCGCCGACGGTTGAACGGCGGTCGTTGATCCCATGGGGCCTGAACCAACCGGCACGCCATTGCCTGGCAGAGCCGGAGGTCTATGGAGGCGCCTGAAAACCCATGTTGCCCAAGATCGAAATTGATCCAAAGACATTCCTGCATAAACACTGTTCGCTTCCGGCCCTACCCGAAGTGTTGACCCGAATTCAGAATCTCGCCCAGGGTAACAATGTCGACATGGGAGCCATCGCCGCCCTGATCAGCGCAGATCCATCATTGGTAGCCGAGGTGCTGAAGGTGGTCAATTCCGCCTACTACGGACTTCCCCACGAAATAAGTCGGGTTCGGGCGGCCATCGCCTATCTCGGGCTCCATGAGGTCTATCACCTGGTGCTTTCGCTTTCCATCATCAAATCCTTTCAGATTGGCGGCAAGGAACTCCGGGAGTTCTGGTTTCATTCTTACTACACCGCGGTGTGCGCCAAACACTTGGCGCGAAAATTCCAGCCCCTCATGCCCCACGAAGAATTGTGGTCTGCCGCGATCCTCCATGATATTGGAAAGCTGGTGTATCTGAAGTTCTTTCCGGAACACTATCAAGCCCTTCAAAGCTACAGTGCTGAGCAGGGGTGCCTGTTCAGCCAGGCTGAAAAACATTTTTCGTGTCCCTCAAGCGGATACTTGGGTGGCCTGCTGTGTGATCACTGGCGCCTGCCCGATTCGGTCCGGCAGGCCTGCGCTTTTCATACGCTGGACGACCTGGCGACCGTTGATCAAAACAGACCTCCCACGGATCTCCAATTAATGGTGTCCGCAGGAAACCTGCTAGCGGTTGTATCCACGCAACGAGTGAGCAAGGACGTCGGAGAAGCCATTGCCGCCACGACCATACGTGCCTTGAATCTTACGCAGGACCATTTCCTGCCGTTGATAGCCGATATTTATGAGCTCAAAAGCGAGGCCGAAGACTTTTTAAATCAGTTTGAGCCTCCGGTCACCCCCTGATTCCGCGCCTTGAGGGAAGGCGAGACTGCCAGCAGTGGGTTGTGCAAAGCTCTCACCGGCTCCATCAAATCCCCGGCCGGCGATAACGCGTCCAACCGCACACACACAACACACCTCGGTGGACCGATCATCACGTCCCCCGATCTTTGTCGAATCCTGATCGGATTGCCCTGTAGTACACCGAAACCCCGGCATATTTTCCATTAATGGTGGACATCTCGGATCCTATTTAGTAATAGTCGATGTCCGATGAACAAGCCCAGGATCCTGTTGGTTGATGATAATGAATCCTTTCTTGAGCTCTTCCTCTCGCTCGACGAGGCGGCAGCGTTTGACATCACCGCATTGCCGTCGGCCGAAAAGGCGCTGGATACATTGGAACGACAGTCCATGGATCTTGTGATCTGTGATGTTCAGATGCCCCACATGAACGGCATTGAACTGTTCCACAGGGTTCAGGACCGGTTTTCGGACGTCCCCGTCATTTTGATTACGGCTTTTGGATCAACAGAGCAGGCCATTCAGGCCGTCAAAGAGGGCGCCTTCCACTATTTCGAAAAACCGCTTCATGACAAGATGGATCTTTTCTGGGCGACCGTCCGGGAAGCTCTGGCCAAAAGGCAGATACTCAAAGAAATTTCCACCCTGCTCCGGGAAAGGTCCATGAGGACGGGGACGCCCCCGACCATCATCGCGCAGTCCAAGGGCATGAAAAAGCTGTTAGGCACTGTCCGTGACGTGGCTCCGTTGCCTGTGACCACGCTGATCACCGGTGAAACTGGAACCGGTAAAGAGCTCGTAGCCCGGGCCATTCACCAAATGGGCGACCGAAAGGACCATCCCTTTGTAGCGGTCAACTGCACGGAGTTTGCGGCAGGCATTCTGGAAAGCGAACTATTCGGACATGAAAAGGGCTCGTTTACCGGTGCGGTGGACCGCAAAATCGGCCTTTTCGATGTCGCCCACAAAGGGATTCTTTTTCTCGACGAAATCGGCGAGGCAAGCCCTGCGTTTCAGGCAAAGCTGTTGAGGGTGCTGGAAACAAAGACATTCATGCGGGTTGGAGGAACGACCCCGATCTATTCGGATTTTCGCCTGATTGCTGCAACCAATCGTAATCTTCAAGAGGAGGTCTCCACCGGAGGGTTTCGGCAAGACCTTTTTTATCGTCTCAACGTCTGCACCATCGAAATCCCTCCATTGAGGGACCGCCGCGAAGACATCCCGCCCATTGCTGATTTTTATCTGAAAAGATTCTGCAATACCTATGGAAAACCCATTGAAGGTTTTTCCACGAACGCCGCGCTGTGGCTGAGGCAGTATGATTGGCCGGGCAATGTGCGGGAGTTGATCAATGTGGTAGAGCGTGGCGTGATCACCTGCCGGGGCAACCGGATCACCACCCGACACCTTCCTTTTAACATGGAAGGGGCCGGTCCTCTGTCCGACCTGAATTTGAAAGACGTGGAAAGGTATGTCATTAGCATGGCTATGAAGCGGGCTCACAACAACAAGACCAAGGCCGCTGAATTGCTGGGAATCAGCCGAAAGACGCTGATCGAAAAGGTGAAGGCATACGGAATCACATGAGGAATCAGCCATCACCAATAAAACTAAATAGTATGAGAAAACGGAATGGCGTTGTCAATCTTCACCGGAAGACCCGGATCCACCGGTTGCCGAGTTTGCCGGAGATGCGAGGCGGTGGGCGTGCCGACGTACTGTTGTACTTCAAGCGCCCACCAACAAAGCAGATCCGGTAAAATCGGCATCCC
>JAFDGP010000077.1 GCA_019309245.1 Deltaproteobacteria bacterium
CTTGGCTTGAGGCTTACAGTCCTTGCGAGGCGTGCCCAGGGTCAGAAGCAGTTCGATGACTTCGTAATCATGGAACCCATCGAGTCCTGAAGAAAGGAATTTTTGCCTCAGCCTCTCTCTGTGCCCGTCGCCTGGATGCGGGTGGGTTGGGTTGGTCATGCCTCGTTTGTCAACTGTTGTTGATGTCGTGGACCCCAGCGTCATCATCGTGTTCCTGTTTCAACGTTCTGCTCATCAGGGCATGCAGGGCTTTTCGGGGATCAAGGCCGTCGTAGAGGATATGATAGACCTGTTCGGCAATGGGCATTTCCACTCCGACCTTTTTCGAAAGCTCATAGACCGACTTTGTCGTTCTCACCCCTTCGGCTACGGCGCGTGTTTGTGAAAGAATCGTATCGAGTGCCAGACCTTGTCCCAGCTTGTGGCCCACAGTCCAGTTGCGGCTCAGTGTCCCGGTGCACGTGAGCACCAGGTCGCCGAGGCCGGCCAGGCCCATAAACGTCCTGGGGTTGGCTCCGAGCCTGATCCCGAGTCGCTGAATCTCGGTAATACCGCGTGTGATCAGGGCTGCCCTGGTGTTTAATCCCAGCCCAAGGCCGTCCGAAATGCCCGAGGCGATGGCCATGACATTTTTGACAGCGCCCCCCAATTCCACACCAAGCACATCAAAGCTCGTATACACCCTGAAATAAGGGGTGGCAAAGGCGGTTTGAACGGCTTCAGCGACCTGTGCGGAGCGTGCCGCGACAGTAACTGCGGTCGGGATCTTCCTTCCGACCTCTTTGGCAAAACTCGGGCCCGATAGCGCGGCCAATTGTCCGTGCAGCCTCGGAGGGAGCAATTGCTGGAGGATTCCGGTCATAGTCAGATAGGTTTCGTTTTCGATCCCTTTGGACGCGCTTACGATCATGGTCTTTTCCGTGGGATGGTGAACCAGGTTCATGGCTACCGAGCGAAACACGTGGGACGGCATGACCAGCACGAGCATGTCTTTTCCGGCCGCAACCTGGTCCAAATCGTTGGAGGGATCAAGACGACCCGAAAGCCGAATTTCCGGAAGAAAAATTTTGTTCTCACGAAACCGGACAATATCCGTACAGACCTCCGGTTCATACGCCCACAGAGCCACTGCAAGGCCTTTTTGGGCAAGCAGATTCGCAAGGGCCGTTCCCCACGCCCCTGCGCCGATGACACCGATATTCATTGTTTACACGTCTCTTTCTGCAAGGCGAGCCGCGCTGGCGACACGCTCCCCGGGTTCCATGGCGAAAAGCCGGACTCCCTGGGTGTTGCGGCCGATCACCGAGACATCGGCCACCGGCATACGGATGATCTTGCCGCGGCTGCTCACCAGCATCACCTCGTCCTCATCGGTGACCGCCAGAATGGCAATCACCATGCCGTTGCGTTGGGTGGTCTTGATGGTGATTACCCCTTTGCCGCCACGCTTTTGGATGGGATATTCGTTAATAGAGGTTCGTTTGCCGAATCCATTTTCCGTGATGGTCATCAAGGTCTTTCCGTTGGTCAGGACTTCCATCCCTACCAGGTAGTCACCCTCATCCAGGGTCATTCCCCGTACCCCCTGCGCCACACGCCCCATAGGGCGCACGTCCGACTCGTGGAACCGGATAGACTTGCCCTGCCTGGAACCGAGAAACACGTTTTGGGTGCCGTCCGTGATGCGCGCTGCGATCAGCTCATCACCCGGGGCCAGGTTCAGGGCGATGATGCCATCAGTGCGAGGACGGCTATAGGCCAAGAGATCCGTCTTTTTGACGGTGCCTCCTTTAGTAGCCATCAACACCGTAAGGCCGGGGTCGAAAGATCTCACGGCGAGCACAGTGGCCACCTTTTCGTGTTTGTCCAGGGAAAGCAGGTTCACGATGGCCTTTCCACGCGCCATGCGTCCGGCCTGCGGCAACTCATGCACCTTGCGCCAGTAGACCCGGCCGGTGTTGGTAAAAAACAGGAAGGTGTCGTGTGTGGAGGCCACAAAGAGCTGATGCACAAAATCTTCTTCCTTGACGCCGACGCCGGTTTTGCCTTTTCCGCCCCGACGCTGGCTGTTATACAGGGTCACGGGATTGCGTTTGATGTAGCCTGCATGAGAAATAGTCACGACCATGTCTTCTTCTACGATCATATCCTCGATGGTCAGGGATTCGGTTTCCGTGACGATCTCCGTGCGGCGTTCGTCTCCATAACGGTTCTTGAGGTCTTCCAACTCTTCCTTAATGATTTCCAGCACCAGACGCTTGCTGGACAGGATCTCCCGATATCGCGCGATCGCCTTGATGGTTTCTTTGTATTCTTGTTCGATTTTGTCGCGTTCCAGGCCTGTAAGTCGTTGGAGGCGCATATCGAGGATGGCCTGTGCCTGAATCTCGGAAAGCTCGAAATCGTGGATCAGTCGTTGTTTGGCTTCCGGCGGCGTCTTGGATGACCGGATCACCGAAATGACGGCATCGATATGATCCAGGGCCGTCTTCAAACCTTCCAGGATATGGGCCCGAGCCTCGGCCTTGTTCAATTCAAACCGCGTCCGCCGGGTGACAATCTCCCTTCGATGGGCCACAAAATAGTTGAGCAACTCTTTGAGGGTGAGCAGTTTCGGTTGTTTGTCTACGATGGCCAGCAAAATGATCCCGAATGTGGACTCCATCTGGGTGTGAGCATAGAGCTGGTTCACAATGACCCCGGTGACTTGATCCTTTTTGAGTGCGATGACAATACGCATGCCCTCACGGTCCGATTCATCGCGCACGTATCTGATGCCTTCGATACGCTTTTCCTTGACAAGATCCGCAATTTTTTCAATCAGCCGTGCCTTGTTGACCTGGTAAGGGATCTCGGTGACGACAATGCTTTCCTGGCCGGTTCGACTCTCTTTTTCAATAATAACCCGTGCTCTTACCCGAATAATGCCTCGACCGGTTTCATAAGCGGCGTCAATGCCCTGCCTGCCATAGATGATACCTGATGTTGGAAAATCGGGTCCTGGCAGGTGGGCCATGAGTTGTGCGGTTGTGATATCGGGATTGTCGATCAGGGCCACCGTGGCGTTGATGACTTCCGTGATGTTGTGCGGGGGGATATTGGTGGCCATGCCTACCGCGATACCTGAGCTACCGTTGATAATGAGATTGGGGACCTTGGACGGCAAGACCGTGGGTTCGAGGACTGATTCGTCGTAGTTGGGGACATAGTCGACCGTCTCTTTTTCAAGGTCTTCCAGCATTTCATGGGCCAACCGGGTGAGTCTGACCTCCGTGTATCGCATGGCGGCAGCTGAGTCGCCGTCCACCGAGCCGAAGTTGCCCTGGCCGTCGATTAGCGGATAGTGCAGGGAGAAATCTTGGGCCATACGGACAATGGTGTCATAGACGGCGGTATCGCCGTGGGGATGGTATTTGCCGATAACGTCACCAACCACACGAGCTGACTTTTTGTACGGTTTATTCCAGTCGTTTTTCAGCTCGTGCATGGCAAACAGGATCCGGCGATGCACCGGCTTCAGGCCATCGCGAACGTCCGGCAGGGCTCGCCCGATAATGACGCTCATGGCATAGTCCAGGTAGGACTTTTTCATCTCGTTTTCGATGTTGACTTCTATGTACTGTTCAGGCGGACTCATGGGAACTCCCATCTTTTTCTATTATTTCAATAGGTAAGGTTATGCCTTTTTTGACAGCCCTTGCCCTGTCCCCACGGCTTCCCGGGTCGCACTCGGTGCATCGCGGTCGGCGTTGAGCACGATCTCGCACCTCCTGCGTTCAGGACATCACCGTGGTTGGTTCCCCTGCTGATTGACCACCACCGAAACCTCATTCCATGGGGAAAGGCAGCATCGTGAGAGGCCAGGACCGGTGCAGGCCGACACGCTGTTGACAAGCATGCTGACCGCCGATGGGCGCCACTAAACGTAGAAGATTTTGATCGTTTCGTCAAGGCCGTAACGCCGTTTCCAGATCGTGGCCCGGCCGGGTTATTGAGGCTCTTGTGCCGTGGGTGTGGCCTGCTCGAACGGCACTGCGGAATTCGTCTGCGTGGTAACGCCTCGAGATATCGATAACGAATTGATCTATAATAAATACTTAGAATAAATTCATTCTTGAAAGTGGAAATTCCGGGTTTATCTTTTGAGAAGCACCGGTTGATCGCACCCTGATTGGATGGCACGGATATTGCTGAATGGAGCATGGCGGAAGGTAAGAAACGCCTGGTTTGGCGTTTACGAGCCGGCATTGCGAGCTGGGACTGTCGGGATGGAGGAAAGGTATCGCAAATGGCCGAAATCAACGAACAGGACTTACTTGACGAGATTCAGTTTGATATCAAGGAAAAAGACCTGATCAAGGGCAAGCTGGTGCTAGCCTCCTTGGGTGCGGTGAGCCGGGAGACCAAACGCAAGGCGCTTTTACAGGTCGCGCAGGCCGATAATGACTTTGCCGTGCCATTGCTGGCTGGAGTGATCGGCGCGTATCCCGATCTGGCGGAAACTTTTCCATTTATCAGGGAAACTCTTTTTTCCAAGGTCCTTGAAAGTCCCGGGATCACCGTCGATGTTTTGAGCCAACACAACAATCGGGATGCAGAGGCTGTGTTGATGGAAATGGCGGCAGAGGTTCCGATACCGGAAGCGGTGCCGGCCGTGTTGGGGATTTTGAAAGCTGAACAGGATCCGAAAACGATCCGGGCCGCGGTTAGTGCCCTGGGCACGATTGGGGATCCGGCGGCCGAGGGGCCGCTTAGCGAGTATCTATATTCCGGGGATCGGGAACTGGTCATGGCCGCGGTTGAGGCCTTGGGCCGGCTGAAAACTCCCGGGGCGATTCAACACCTGAGCAAGCGTCTGGGCGGGGACCTCGCCGTAGATACGTTGATTATGGATATTCTGGCCCGGGTCGAAGCCCCGGAAACCGTGGAAAAACTCAACGAGACACTGGCTTCAAGCAAGGCGGAGGTCCGGGCGGCCGGGAAAAAGAAGATGCTGGCTGTGGGGGCAACGGCCCTACGGGTACTTGTCAGGAACCTTTCAGGCAAGAACAAGGACCTGGTTATTCATTCGCTCAATGTATTGGGAGAGATGGGGGACCCGGCCGCGGTTGCACCGATCCGAAAGCTTCTGCACGGCCACCCGGAAGACCCCAATATCCGCTTTGCAGCCTATGAGGCCTTGGGCAAACTCCCGCTGGACAAGGAGGCCTTTTCCCTTGCTGTGGGATTAACAGACAGTGACGGCAGTGTACGGTCGGTTGCCGCCAAGGCGGTGGATCGACATTTCAACCCCCCACTGGCCGCCGGGCTCATCAATATGATCAGCGGGGCGGACAGTGAAGCTGTGGCCCTGGTCCATACGATCCTGGATGCCCAGTGTGACCGTATCGTTGTGGGGTTGTGGGAAGAGGAGGCGTTCCGCCGTCCGGCCTCGGACTACCTGGTCCGAGGAGCCCATTCGGATATTCGTTCCCATTTCAAGACGCTTTTGGCGGAAAAGGGGTTAGGGGACCTCACCCAGCCCACACCCGCCGAGCAGACGGACAAGGTGCGTCTCAAGGTGTTTGCTGTAGATGACTCTAAGATGATCTTGAATATCTATAGAAGCATGTTGCATCATTTGGGTTATGAGCCGTGCCTGTTTGAGTTCCCTGCCAGCGCACTGGAGCAGGTTCAAAAGGAAAAGCCTGCCATGGTCCTGACCGATCTGAACATGCCTGATATCACGGGGATTGATCTTGCCAAAGGCATGCGCAAATTTTATGCAAAAGACGAATTGCCCATTGTTATGGTGACAACTCAGGACGAAAACGAAGACTCTCTGGCGGCGCTTGCCGCCGGGGTCAATGCGATCGTTCAAAAGCCCTTCACCGAAGAACAGATCGGCGCGGTTTTAGCTGAATACCTCGGATAAGGAGTCTTGATCTGAAAAGAGATTTCTCGCGCCGTTTTCGAGAGGTCAAATATCTTTGAGCAAGAGGTTGGCCGGAGATTTTTGCATTGTGTCACCCAGGGCCTTGAGACACTGTGAGAGCTTTTTGGGTGTCCCGGATGATACTGCCGGAAGGCTCTCGGGTCCGGGCTGGTCAAGGCGGTCGAGCACGTATTTTATCGAATAGCGATTGATATCACCTGCCGGTTGATAGGCGGGCTGAGGGCCGTGGCGGGAACAGATTTCGGAGACCAGCCCACAGCGTACGAGTTCTTGTAATATATTTTTCACGACCCTGACGGACAATCCAAGGGTATCGGCGACCTGTTCGACCCTCACCGGGCCCTCACTGCAGGAAAAGTGCTTAACCAGCATGTGGGTGACCTGGAGACTTAGAAGCCTTTTTTGGCTGTAACTTAGGCTTGACACATCGATATCCAGACCGTGCTCGGCGTTCTGGTGCGCGGAGCAGATCTCAGCGCCGAGCAAAACGATCATCCAGCTTACCTGCAACCAGATCAAAAACAGCGGCAGGGCTGCAAAGCTTCCATAGATTGCGTTGTATTTCGCAACTCCGATCTGGAATGTCACGTAGGCCGCCTGAAACAGTTGATAAAGTGTGCCTCCGATGATGCCCGCAAAGATCCCAGAACGAAACTTGATTTTTCCATTTGGCATGAACAGATACACAAACGTGAAAAGGACCCAGATCACGGCGTAGGGCAGAAACCGAAGGGCAAAAAAAATTGGACCGCTTATGGTCCCAAGCAGACCGATCTTTCGGACCACGGTTGTTATCTGGCTACGGATTACGACAGTCACTGCACTTGAGACAATAAGAAGAACCGGGCAGACCAGCATAGCCGACAAATAGTCGCTGATCTTTCTGGGAAAGGGCCTGGACTTCTTGATTCCCCAGATGTGGTTGAACGAGTCCTCGATGTTCCCCAGCACACGGATGATGGTCCAAAAGAGCAACAGGACGCCCGCACCGGCGATCAGGCCACCCTGTGTGTTTTCTAATAGAGAATGGGCGAAATCCGTGGCCTTTAAGATAATGGCTTCCTGGCCCTGGAACCTTTCAAGGATTTGACGTTGCAAGGTGCTTTCAAAACCAAACCCCTTGGCCAGTCCGAAGGCCATGGCAAACAGAGGGACAATCGAAAGCAACGAATAAAAAGTAAGCGCGGATGCTCTGAAAAGGCAATCGTCTCTGTGAAACCCTCGAACAGACAGGATGACAATTCTCAGGAATTTAACCCGAACTGCCCTGATTCCGGACAGGTCTTCCGACGGGATTTCCCAGGCTTCTCTTTGTAAGAAACGGATCAGCCTTTTCACAGTTCTCCCATTGTCATGCCGATTGCTCCAGCTCAATGCGTGAGCCGCAACGTGAATTGAGTTTCTTAAGAGGGCTAAATGTTCAGGCGGTCATAGATGTCTACCCTGACAGGACAGGTACAAAACGTGTTTGCGGGGCCGCAGCGAACGCAGTATCCACAACCGGTCGTGTTGGCCGCAGTGACGTGTACCACATGATTTCCACAACGATAATTGACCGGACACAGCAGGGACTGGTCTGCCAGACAGACATGGTTCTTCCGACATTTTTCGGTTTGGAGCAGCGCTGCCTCACTCGCGGCGGGGCACATCATGGCCTGTCCCCTGTCCCTTGTGTCGTCTGGGTGTCTGATGGTTTATTCGGTCTTACAGCCTTGGGCGGTGCCGGGAAACGCTTCGCCCTTTTCCCTGAGTCCGGGTCAGAGATCTACCCGGGCGCAGGGAGATGGAATCTCGTTTTTCAGGAAGCCATGTCACCCCCTTTCCCCGGCATATTGGGTGGCGAGCAGCCCTTAGTGAACCCTCCTAAGAAACTCAATTCAAATTGTGGCTCACGCATTAAGAAAACAATACGCGTGTTTTAGACAAAAAACTTTTATCACCAACGGCTATTTTGGTCAAGAGATCTCGGTGCCGGACGACCCAAATCCGCCGCCAAAAAACGAAGATCGAATTCTTTTTATAGGATTGCAGCGTGTTAACCGAAAAGTCCCGGTTGAAACCCGGTGGATCCGGGGACGAGGTATGAGTTGACAATACCTTCGTATTATGAGACAAAATCATTCGTTCGACAGAGCGTCACCACAGATTCCTGCTTTTCCAACAAGGAGGCCATGACGTCATTATAGAAGCCCTGGTTCTCGGCAAGAGAGGCAGGGTTTTGTATCAGGAGACCGATACCATGAAAATGCTACTTCGAGGGATCGTGGACATCATTTGTTTTGCGGCCGGGCCTTTTTTTACCGTGTTTTATCTCTTTGACTTCAGTCACGGTCCAGCGGGGCCCGGGCCCTTCTATTACTATTACCGGTTCAATGCTCGCCTCGGGTTATCTCTGGGTGTGGCGCTGATCTGTCTGGGTTTTTTGATTCGGTACTGGAGACAATTGGAGCCATGAGGTCGGAGCTTCTCACTTGCGTGAACAGGTTGCCGGTTGCCGGCGGCTGATATGTCCAGCACAGAACATGGGTGTTTCGGTGTGTTGTGGAAAAGGAGCTTGTGATTATGAAAAAAGACCGTTCTGCGACCCTTTTCGCGCGAGCCCGTAAGGCCATTCCAGGCGGAGTGAACAGTCCTGTCCGCGCGTGTCGCGCTGTGGGAATGGACCCTTTGTTTATTGAACGGGCGCAAGGGGCAAGGATTTTCGATACGGATGGAAACAGCTTTATCGACTATGTGGGGTCGTGGGGCCCGATGATTCTCGGGCACCGGCACCCCGATGTCGTTTCTGCCATTGAGGCAGTGCTCTCACGCGGTACCAGTTTTGGAGCCCCGACGGATCTCGAGGTGGAGCTGGCCGAGGCGGTCATCAAGGCGGTCCCATCCGTAGAGATCGTGCGCATGGTCAATTCGGGGACCGAGGCTACCATGAGCGCTGTTCGCCTGGCCAGGGGGGTGACCGGGCGGAACCTGGTAGTCAAGTTCGAGGGCTGTTACCATGGGCATGGGGATACGTTTTTGGTGGAAGCAGGGTCTGGAGTGGCTACATTGGGTATTCCGGGCAGTCCCGGAGTGCCCGAAGCGTGTGCACAGGCCACGGTGTCGGTGCCGTACAACGATGAAGAGCGTGTCAGTGACGTTTTATCAAAAAAAGGTGAGGACATCGCCGCCGTGATTGTCGAGCCAATAGCCGGGAATATGGGGCTGGTCGCACCGCGGAAAGGTTTTCTTGAGACGTTGCGTGCGTTGACCCAAAAATGGGGAGCCCTTCTTATTTTCGATGAGGTCATCACCGGATTTCGAGTAGCCTATGGCGGTGCACAGGCGCTTTTCGACGTTACACCGGATCTCACGTGCCTTGGCAACATTATCGGCGGCGGGCTGCCCGTAGGCGCCTACGGGGGCCGTGCAGAAATCATGAAAAATGTCGCCCCGGAAGGGCCCGTATATCAAGCCGGGACCCTGTCCGGCAACCCGGTTGCGATGGCAGC
>JAFDGP010000452.1 GCA_019309245.1 Deltaproteobacteria bacterium
CCAGTGCCCATACCGACCTGGCCTGTAACGAGTGCCACGAGGTGCACCGGCAGATTCCGGACTGCACCAAGTGCCACGAAAAACACACCGAAGACATGGATTTCAAGGCCTGTGTGTCGTGTCATCCGGTGCATATGCCACTGGTGATTACGTATTCTCAGAGCACTCCGAATCATTACTGCGCAGCATGCCATGAAGAGGAAAACGACCTGCTGGCCAAGAACAAGACGAAGCACCACGATCTGACGTGTGTGTTTTGCCACAAGAACAAACACAAGACGGTGCCCCCGTGCTACGCGTGCCATCCGAACATTCATCCCAAGGGGATCCTGGATAAATTCCCCGAATGTGGCCAGTGTCACGGCACAGCCCACGACATCAAGGGATAGACTGGAAGGGGTTGTCCGCTGGGTTTTCTGGCCGGCGTGGATAGGGTAGGGGGCTACCCTGTATTCAAGAAAAGTCAGGCTCGTCTGGATGAGTAGAGCGTTCAGACGGGGCCGGTTGCGACGATTTGGACGAAAGGATGGACGGTTTATGAAACACGCAAAGCGGATTAGACGGCTTGGTCTTGGTTGGCTCGGTGGAATTTCCGCTGTCCTGGGACTTATCCTTTCTTTTCTTTTTTCTACCGGGGGGGCCGTTCCCCCGGCCGCTGTAGCCAAAGAGGCTGCAAAAGCAACCTCGCCCTACCAGATGGAGGTTAAGCCCCTTTCGACCATCGAATGTGGCCGATGCCATTTTCCGGTGTTTGATGCCATCAAACAGCACGGTGGCAAGCACCAGTTCGACTGCGTGCGTTGCCATCGGCAGTACCATATCTATAACCCCAGAAAAAAGAACTATGATCAGATCATGCCCAAGTGTGCATGGTGTCACAAGAGCGCGACGGGAGGGGCCTTTCATGGAGAAAATAAAACACTGACCCCATGTCTGTCTTGCCATGTAGATCCCCACCAGCCGCTGGGCATTCCCATGGGGCATATTGAAAGCGCTTGCGGCCTGTGTCATGTACCTGAGGCAAAAGAGATCAAGACCTTTCCGAGCAAGCACCAGACCGATGTGGCCTGCGCGGACTGCCATGCCGACAAGCACGGCTTCATTCCGGAATGCAGCACGTGCCACGAATCCCATAGTCCCGACGTGGAAATGGATTCCGGGGCGTGTATGGCCTGCCATCCCGTGCACAAGCCTCTGGAGATCGCCTATCCCAAGACCACGGATTCCAAGGTATGCGCGGGGTGTCACGAAGACGTCTATGGTATGCTTCAGAAAAAGGTCACAAAACACACGGCCGTCACCTGCGCGGACTGCCACCCCAAGCACGGGGAGATCCCCCGGTGCGCCCGGTGCCACGGAGAGCCGCATCCCAAGTCCATGAAGGCCACCCAGTGCGGGAAGTGTCACGGGATTGCGCATGATCTTACGATGTAGCCCTGGAGCCACAGGGAGAACTTTGTGCATAAGAAAGAAAAGGCCTTCCCACAGAAGTGGTAATTTATTACCACTTTTTGTGTGCCGGTTTTGATCGCGGTTGCCGCGGATTGTGTGTAACTATCTAATATTATAGATAATATCATGACTGGGTTCCGAGAATGAGTACTTGGCATGGATGCTGCGAGTACAATAAGCGTCATGGCTGCGGCCGTGCTTGTCGCGCTTTTTCCGGTGTCGGCCATGGCCAAGGTGCAGGGGGTGTGCAGCGAATGCCATACTATGCACAGCAGCCAGACCCCATCTCCCACGGACTGGCTGAACAATGGATGGACCCCGGGCCAGACCCCGAACGTGGCCTTGCTGGCCGCTGATACGAGTACCAATCCGTGCCTGGGGTGTCACCAGGCGGCTTCGGGCGTGCAGAATGATGGCAGCAACAGTATCCCCTATGTGCATCAGGCAGACGATCCGACATATGGGGCCACGGGCACCACGGGCAACACCCTGGCCGGTGGGTCGTTCTATTATGTCGCGCAATCTGGTGGCGCCGCGGACGTGAAAGGCCACAAT
>JAFDGP010000078.1 GCA_019309245.1 Deltaproteobacteria bacterium
CTTGGCGACGGTTTCCAGGGATTGGAGCACCCCCTCAGGATCCGCTTCGGTTTCAAAAACCAGATAAAAACGGTTTCCGCCTTCGAAGATGGCAGGCGGCAACTCCGTGGCATAGTACGTCCCGTCAAACAGGAGCTGCATGACATATTCCGGACCTGCCGTGATCTCGTCGAGCAGCTTGGTAATCAGGGCTACGGCCGATGAAAAACACTCCCACAAATTGCGGTGGTCATAGGTGGGCAACAACAAGGTCCCGTCCTCGAACTCACCGATCACATTCAGGCGCTCGGAAAATGAAGAAAGCTCGCCGATAAGCTGCCGCATCAGCCCATAAAGTGTCCATGGATGGACTTGCCGGGTTTCGGTCAAATGCGTAAACACGGGAATGTAGCGGTTCAAAGACCTTAGGGCTAGAAGATATACCATGTCGCGCGTTCCGAATTCCGCCGTCTGAATGCCTCGCTCACGCTTGTAGGACTCCAACTGGCGCCCGCGCGCAGAGATTTGATCCCGGACCTCCCGTACCATCGTGAGCAATGTCTCAGATGCCCCGACCGCCAGGCAGGGTGGAACAAAGTCTTGCGAAAGCCGGATCTCTTCGCCCGACTTCTCAATCTGGGCCACAGGAATGAGCAAGTAATTCCCCAGGTCCTCCAGCTCAGTCTCCCAGAAAATCTTCAAGGCGTAGTTCAAGCGTTTCACTTGGGCCGCTGGGCCACCCTGATGCAGGTCCGGCGTTTCTTCGGGGTCCGTGGTGGTGACAAACCTGGTCGCCACGTCAAAAACATTTTCCAGCTTGGAAAGGACGGTCACATTTTCCCCGTGATCATTGAATTTTTTCAAGCCCAGAAAAACCGTGAAGGGCTTGCCCCCCTCCACCCACGCCTCATCAAATGAGCGGCCCTCCACCACCGCGTTGCCCGGCAGATCTACGTAGGTCATGTCCGGGAACAAAAATCGGCCGCTGGCGAGATGAAACGATCGGGTGCCCAGAGACGCCTCCTGAATTTCACAATCGCCCACACCCCACAGGTGCGGTTGAAGAAATTGATAGTAAGGCTCGAACAACGACTGGTCGTACAGGTCCTTAAGTTGAAAGTGCTGGGGTTGCAAAAACAGCCCCTGGTGCCAAAAAAGCGGTCTGTGCATAATCGGTGTTATCCCCCTATATTCTGAATGCGCTCAGAACCCAGCACAAGATCGATATTCACCGGCCCTGGCTTTGCAGTCTTTGTCCGGGTGAAAAACCCCTTGGATTCCACAAACCATGGGACATCATACAGGCGCACCATGCCTTGCTTGTCAACCTTAAAGTACCCGGCCACCACGGCGACGTATTTTGCACCTTCCGCCCGGTCCAGGGTCTGTGTCAACGTTTGACCCGGCTGCACAAAGACCCTTTTGGAGCTGACCACGGCCGCATCGAAACGGCTGCATTCCAGTAGTTGGTACAACCCATCTTCATCTTCCGTAAGCTGATTGAAGGCATTGGGATCCTTGAGCTGATAAACGCACAGCAGCAAGGTGTGTGCCTGTCCATCATAGAGATTCAACCGGGGATCCGCTCGTAGATTCAGGTGAACCGCCTCTTTTTCGTAACGCCACTCTGTGGGTGGAGACACGGGCTGCGAGGCACACGAACCCACCAACGCCATCGCCAAAAACGCAAACATTGCTCGCATACATTTCTTCACTTGGCACCTCCTCGGTTCGGTTTGGTGATCAGAGCCTGTCAGCGGCATGTTTTTCGAATTCCCTCAGAAACTCGTCCATAAAGCGTCCGGACTCAAACCATTGTTTCACCGTACCAAACTTTTCGGCATACGTGTCAAACAATTCGGCTTTGCGCAACGGCCCGAATTTGAACCCGCCGCCCTTTTCCTTGGCACGTTTTTCGGGATCCAGTTCGTCGAGGATCTGTTGAACCTTCTGACGGGCGGCCTTTTGATAAGCCTGCTGGGCAACCAGAAAGGCGGCCTTGATTTGGCCCAGATAAGATTGAAGGGATTGTTTGCGTTGCTGTCCCTCGATCTGAAATCCAATGACCTGCCGAATAGTCTCTTCGCCAGTCCCCCGGCCCGTGAGGGTCATGTTGATCACCCCAACCAGCTCGTTAAGCATATCAAACACTGTATTTAATGATTCGGCAAGTTTTTCTAACAATTCGGCGGAAGAAAGATCTTCTCGAGATACCTCCCGGCCCAGCAACAGAGAAAAGACCTGGAACGCGGTATCCTCGTCATCTCGCACCTCGGACCGTGTCTCGCCAAACCGCCCTTTCAACCGTTCCAGTGCGGCGAGTCTTTGCTGAGGCTCAAGGCTCGCCAGCCGCTCGCTGACCAGGGCCTCAATCACCCCCTCACAATCCGTGCCGTCCGACGCGCAGGCCCGCCTGATATCCTTGCTCAACTCATCCAGCTGCGCCTCCGAATCCATTCCGATCAGTCCCCCTTTTCCTTTGACCAACCTGGACTGAGAATTACCGTTTCAGCCAGCTCATCGTGTGGTTCAGTCTCCGCCGGCGGAACCTTCGGATCCGGATGCATGTCAACAGGAGGTGATCCCCGTGAAATCCCTTTCTGGGTACCGGGACTGGACCCGCGCCTTGTGTCTTGCGATACCCCGGCCGCTGTGCCAACATCGGCCGCCGAAATCATCACCGTCTCGGGCATATCTTCATCGGGCGGTGAAGGCTGCACCGCTTTTTGGCTCATAGCCTTGCCGCCGGATTCAGGCCCAACTTGGGCTGGAGAAACTATAACCGTTTCAGCCATCTCTTCGCTCGATGGTTGCATGGCCGGCTTGGAGGTTGTGTCCGATGGGGCTGCGCTAGACACAGTTTCCGAGCCTGGTGGCCGGGAAATCATCACCGTTTCTTCCAGTTGGGGTTCTTCAGCGCTTTCAGGTTCAGTGGGCTCCGGCCGGGTTTCCGGACCTTCCAGGTCCGAAGCAGAAAGAATAACGGTTTCACGCGCATCTTCGTCATCATCGGAGATGCACGGCTTGGTTTCCACGGCTCCCGGCGCCAGAATGACTGTCTGCTCCCCGGAGGTCTGGTCGACCGGGATCTCGGCCTCATCCAGGCGACTCGGCTCGCGCTTCGCCTCCAGCTCGGCACGCCATCGTCGGGCAATCCCTTCCAGAATCGTAACAATCGTCCGATCTCGTTGCTGAGCCCGTGTATCATCAACCGCCGTCGTGGAAACCGGTACGGTTCCTTTTTTCCTTTCGACCCCGGCCTCTCGGGCAAACAGTTCCCGCCTAACCGTGTTTATCAGTACCTCAAAGTCTTCCCGGAATACCTGGTGCGAAAAGGCCGTATCCGCTCTCACCCCTGCGACCAATAACGACCACCCCAGTTGCATGGCTCTTTTCCACAGGGTATAAGCCGCCTCCCCAATACCTCTTTCAGCCGCTGCTTCCGGCTCCCATAACAGATTTTCAGGAGCACAGACCGGGCCAAGTGCACTTTCGCAAAATGCCTCCAAATCGCCTTCGTCTTTGGCTCGCACCTTTTCCAGGGCCTCTTTTAGGGCAGCATTCACCTCATGCGCCCCTTGCCGGCGATTAACAAGAAGGGCAAACGCCCAGGCAAGGCCCATAAAATAGAGTCCTTGACGCACGGGAGGCACAGGGGTTCCGGTAGATCCGGAACCAAACCCTTCAACCCGAATTGTGCTTACCCGAAAGTGCCAAAATGCCGGTAGCAACCCCCCGGCATCGGCCAGCTTCACCCAAATTCCGTCAAGACCGGGTTGCCATGCCGGATCATAGGGCGGGGCCGTATCCGATCCGACGATCCGATAGAGCCCTGCGAGAAAACAAAGCTTCAAGTACAGGACCTCCAGGAAATGCCATGGCGTTCCCTGAAACACAAATCCATCACCATCCGAAAACTGTTTTCGAAATGCACCCACACATGCCGAGCGACCGATTTCTCCGGCCTTCAAAAGATGTTCTTCCAAGGCCTCAACCGGACACCCCGAAATCAAGGCCAGGAAATCCTCAGCCTTTAAAGACATGGCCGGTACGATCAGCATATAAAAAGGATAGAAACACACCGGTACGATCCGAAAACGCGCCCGGGCCTGCTCGCCGTAACAGACCCGTGCCTCGGTGCAGGTGGTACATGGAAACCTTTCAGAAGCCATATGGCTCTCGGTGAGCCGTCCGAATGCCGCAATGAGGTCCCAGCGATCCTTGACGGTGCCCGCCTCTTCCTCGTCTAACGCGTACCCGTAAAAATCAGACCCGCCTGCTTGTTCGAAACACGCAGGGCAAAACAAGTAGCGTCTCAACGAGCTTGAATACGGGGACAGGCCCTGGGTGAAAAGGATTTGATCATCTTCGCACTGCTCGAGAGGGACACCGCAGGAAGGACACGGGGGCGGGAAAAAACGGCCCGTGTGCTTACAGTAAAACAAGGATTGCAGGCGGACCAGGCGCCCTTTCTGGTCGATCTGTTCGGACAACACCATGGGGCTGATCGTGGTCCGGGTCTTCGTTAAAAAGGAAAATGCCTGTTGCCACCAATTCTCTACATCTCGGTTGGTGAGGGGTTGCAACGGATCCTGGGAGACGGTATAGTAATCTTTTTGAAGCACCGCAAAAATGTCTGTGACGCAACTGCCTGCATCCGTGACCACGCGGGCCCGGATCACGCGGCTCAACGGGGCTGAACGCTCAACGGTTACAAACGGGAAGGGGGCCTTGCCCTCGGCAGCATCACCTGAATCGACCGGAAAAAACGCCAGGGCGAAGCCTGCATGATCAGGATCAAGATAAGAACACAAAGACGGAATCGCCGTGTTGTTTTTCACCCCAAAATCCCTTTATACATTCTGAGCCTATTATGACACCTGCATATTGTCAAGCCGCCTGCAAGTTCCGGGGCCGATTTTGGTGCGAGGTTCTTGCTTGCAATCCAGATCCGATAATGTTATAGGATCTTTTAAATGTCTGTCTTTACTGGGAAGGAGTCCTCTATGTTTGATCTCAATGAAAGCGACATGTTGAGCAGACTGCATCAGTACAAGCTCGACCGGACGGACGGCTGGTGCTACATTTCGGTTCATGAGATAATGGCCGGCGAAAACGCAAAAGTCCAGTTTATCGCGGTTCCGAATCTGGCCATTCATCAGGCGGAAAAAGAACACTTCGGCATAGGAGAGTCTGCGCAAGAGGCTCTGGCAGACTGCCTGAAAAAGATTAAAAACGTGGGGATCCGCACGCTCTTTCCCCATCTTGAGCAGGCCTATCGAGAACCGGATACAGTACCGGATTGACCTACCAGGCCAACGTAACCAACTCAAGTCCTAAACCAACATTACGATTTGGATTTTTACGGGCCAAGGACTACCCGCCGTGGTTGATCTTGTTTCTCAAAACGCCGGAACACCGGAAGGTTACAACCCGCCTGGGTCTTAAGATCATCTCTTCAGAGGTTTGGGGATTTCGGCCCCGGCGTTGCTTCTTCTCTTTCACACAGAACTTCCCAAAGCCACTGACCAAGATGTCCTCTCCGGCTTCCAGTGTCCTTTTCATAATCTCCAGCAGCGTCTCAACCACCTGGACCGATTGATTCTTTGACAGCCTTAACTTGGAATAAATGCTGTCAACGATGTGATGTTTTGTCAGTGCCATACGTCCTCACACTCCCTAGACCGCGCTATTCGCCGAATACGACGTGCGCTGGCTGAAGCTATTTTGGGTTCCTGATACGGAAGAACAACGCTTTTTTTCAACCATACTGAAACATTCTCATTTTGTCAAGGAATTAAAAGTGTTATTGAAAATTTTGGAGTTGAGGCGAGATTCCAACGTGCGAATAGCGCCCTCAATGGAGGTGGCCGGCCTTTTTTTCGAAATGCTCTTCTTCCTACCCCCTTTTGACCGTTTGAACCGTAAGCCTATAGTTCTCTGTGGACTCCACCCGCACTGAACCCGGCCGCGAGGTCTGGGCCTCGGAATGATCAGAGCTGGGCCATACCTTACACTTTTTTCCGCCCTGACCGGCCAACTGCATTTCATATTGGATCCGATCCTGCTCTTCTTGTTCTATGCGGTCCAGCGTCATGTCCGAAAAATCCTTTTCTGGATGTATATCGCTTAGATCTGTCAATTCTTTCAGAATAAATCGACAATTCCCCTCAATGCCTTAAGTCCTATCAATCAGCGACCACCAGTTCTACTGGTGGTCGCTGATTGATATAAAAAAATTTGTCTTTGAATAAGGTCTCTTTTTCAAAAATTTCCCGTTCTATGCTTGACAAAAACGTTCCGGAGCATTAATGTTTGCCATAATAAGCATATACTCATAACGGGCCGTCTCCACCGGATACTAAGACTTCGGAGTGGACTCATTTATGAAAGAAACTCTGGAATGAAAGGCCGTAACTCCCAACTCGGACGAACCGGGATCAAAAAGAGAAAATTATTATGAAAAGACAAAAACACGAAGATCTCAATATTTTTATTTCGTGCTTTCAAGCTTTCGTGTTTTGCGCCCTTCGGGCTTGAGAACAGCACATGATTATTTTTTAAAGTTTTTTGTCCCAACACATGCGTATTGTTTAATGCGTGAGCCGCAATTTGAAAATTAGTTTCTTAAGAGGGTTAAAAAGCCCAGGACGAAATATCACGAGACGCAAGGGAGTATGACGATGAAAAAGATCGCAGTTACTTGTGAAGCCCCGACCTTGAACGCCCAGGTCGACCCACGCTTTGGTCGAGCAGCCGGTTTTTTGATCGTGGATCCGGAGACCATGGAATATGAGTATATCGATAACGGGGCTTCTCAAGCTATGGCCCAAGGCGCCGGAATCCAGGCGGCCGAAATCGTGGCCCGGTCAGGAGCCAAGATTGTGCTGACAGGCTTTGTTGGGCCCAAGGCCTTTCAGGCGTTGTCCGCGGCGGGGATTCAGGTTGCTCACGGCTTTGATAATTCTACGGTCAGGCAGGCCATAGAGCGCTACAAGGCGGGTGACTATGAGTTGGCCGCCGAACCAAACCGCCAGGGGCACTGGTCATGATTGTCGCGGTAGCCAGCGGCAAAGGCGGAACCGGAAAGACTACGGTTTCTGCGGCCCTGGTTTCTGTATGGGAGGCCCCTGTGATTGCCACTGATCTGGATGTGGAGGAGCCCAATCTGCATCTTTTTTTGAGGCCTGAAATATCTGAAACGATCAAGGCGTTCTTAGAAGTCCCCGTAGCCGATGAAACCCGCTGCACCTATTGCGCTCAGTGTGCAGATCTTTGCCAGTTCAAGGCAATCAGTGTTCTGGGGGAAACGCTGGTGACCTTTCCGGAGATGTGTCACGGCTGTGGCGGCTGTCTTTCCATTTGTCCGGAAGGGGCCCTGTCGGCGGGTACCCGGGAACTGGGTGAGATCAGTTGGGGGCGGGCGGACGGGGCTGCATTCCTGATGGGGCGCCTGCGGGTGGGCGAAGCCATGAGCCCTCCTTTGATGAGGGCGGTTAAAGGAAAACTCAACGAGATGATCGCAGAAAAATCTGCCGATGTCATTATCGATGCACCTCCGGGGGTCAGTTGCCCTGCTGTAAATGCCGTGATGGACGCCGATGTCATTCTTTTGGTCACGGAACCAACACCTTTTGGGCTCTATGACCTCAAACTCGCCCATAAGGCCTTTCAGCCCCTGGGAAAACCCATGGGGGCGGTGATCAATCGAGCCGGGTTGGGCTCGACGTCGGTGTATGACTACTGCTCTGAAAGCGGCGTCGATATCATTGCCGAAATCCCGTACGACCCAGATATTGCCAAGGCCTATGCTGGCGGAAACGTTATCACTGAAGTCTCGGACAACCTGCAAACCCTGATCAGAAACCTTGCAACCAGGGTCCGGTCTATGGCGAAGAACACAGCGAAAAATAATGTCCGGGAGGCATTGCATGATTGAGATCGTTGTACTCAGCGGAAAAGGGGGTACGGGAAAAACTTCTCTTACGGGCGCCTTTGCTCACCTGTCTTCGAATCGCGTTGTTTGTGATTTGGATGTGGATGCTCCGGATCTACATTTGCTCCTGGACCCCTCGACGATAAGCGCCCAGGAATTCCGTTCGGGCCATGAGGCTGTCATTCGCCCGGAAATCTGTGAAAACTGCGGGGAGTGTATTGAGCGATGTCGGTTTGAAGCTATTCTCCCTGCTGTGCCCTGCCCTTCGGTCAACCCGCTCAAATGCGAAGGATGCAAGGTATGCGTGGCCTTTTGTCCGGTCAATGCTGTTGATTTTCCGGAAAAGTTATGTGGCCATTGGTTTGTGTCCAAGACCCGATTCGGCTGGATGGTTCATGCTCAGCTCTTGCCCGCAGAGGAAAACTCCGGGCGGCTGGTGGCCTTGTTGCGCCAACAGGCCAGGGAACTGGCCAAGGAAAAGGGATTTAATATGATCCTATCCGATGGGCCACCCGGAATCGGCTGCCCGGTTATCAGTTCCCTGTCGGGGACTTCGTTGGCGGTCATCGTAACTGAGCCGACCCCTTCAGGCCGTCATGACCTTGAACGAATAGCTGAGTTGTGCGAACACTTCAAAATTCCGGCCGGCGTCATTATTAATAAATGCGACCTTCATGAAGGCCACACACGACATATTGAATCGTTTTGCTTGGAAAAAGGCTTGAAGGTGCTTGGCGCATTGCCACACGACACCGTGGTCACACATGCAATGGTGGCCAAACAGACCGTAACGGAATACAGCCATAACGACTTTTCGGACAAGGTTAAACAAATATGGATCAGGACCAAGGAAATGGGGGAAGGTCTTGAAAAAAATTAGTCCATTGGCCGTGAATTCTCATTTCTGTAGTGCAATGACACCGTAAGGGAGAAAAGCCATCAAGAAAGGAGTTATGATATGAACAACACAGTAGTTGCCATTCCTTCAGGTCATCCAGGAGGCCTTGAAGCCCCTCTGGGGGCCCATTTTGGTCACTGTGACCTCTACACGCTGGTTTCTGTGCAAGATAGCGAAATCAAGGAGGTCCAGGTCATTCCAAGCGTTCCTCACAGTCAGGGTGGATGCATGGCTCCGGTGCAGTACCTTGCCCAAAGGGGTGCAAAGGTCTTGATCGCCGGAGGCATGGGATTGCGTCCGTTAATGGGGTTCAATCAGGTAGGTATCGACGTCTATTACGGCGGCAATGCCAGCACAGTCGGCGAAGCTGTTCAGGCGCTGATCAACGGCGTTTTGCCCCGCTTCGGCCAGGAGCATACTTGTGGTGGGGGCGGCGGAGGCGGTATGCGCAGCTAGCTTGTGGTGTGAAAACCGCTGCAGGAATCAGCGACCACCAGT
>JAFDGP010000079.1 GCA_019309245.1 Deltaproteobacteria bacterium
GAATCGATCTGGCCCTGGTGATGCTTGTCTTGGTGTTGATCAGACAGGTCAAAGGTCTTGCTGCGGATCATCGAATCCCCGACGCGGAGCTGTTCCAAAGACTGGCCGAGCCTGTTCTGCAAGAGTCGAAAGCGTTGGCGGAACAATTTGAGACGCAACTAAAACAAAAACAGAACATCGTTAGGAAGCTGAACCAAGCCCTGGATGACCGAATCATGGGTTTGAACCTGTTGTTGAATCGTGCCGAGACGTGCCTGAAGTCTCCGGTACAAGATGGCTTCTCGGGAAAAGATATAGCGCGGTTGAGAAATCAAGTAATGGCGCTATCAGCGCAGGGACTCAGCGCGGAACAAATCGCAGCCGACCTTGGGGTGGCCAAAGGCGAGGTTGCCCTTGTGCTGGATTTGAAAAAGAAGGCCCGGGCTCAAACAGACGATGTTGGATAACCGAAAGCAAACGTCCAGTGACAGCCATCTTTTATTGATTAACCCGAAGCTCTGCCTGGACCGTGATACATGAACCCTTTGATTTCCCGCCTCGGAAACTCTTGCTTCCTTCCTGTTTGACGTATGTCGTATGAGACCACTCGAGAAAATCACCACCCACCGAGCACTCCGAGATCAAGGGCAACAAGGCGCACATCGAGCGTCCTTGCCGGTCTTGCGGAAAGGCGAGATGGTTGAAGGGAGGTTTGTCAAATCCATCTCTACCAGTCGGGCCATTGTGGTGATTCGAGGAAAGCCGCTGGTTGCAAGGTTATCCTCTCGAATCAATGTGTCCGGCCCCGCATATTTCAGGGTTGAACAGGTCGCGCCGGAGTACGTCTTGAGATTGGTCCATGCCGGGGTGAGAGGGGCTGGGTATCCGGCCGCATTGATCGAAGCGACCAATCTGGCCGTTGACGCATACCAGGCACTTACGGATTGGATCTGGACCTTGATTGAAACATCAAAAAAAGATCCCTTACCGGATGAGATATCGCGCTTTTGGGACTTGGCAAAGCGGGTGGCCGTAAAAGCCGATGAATCCATAAACAGCCATGATCTCAAAAGGCTCATAAGGCATGGCGGCATGACCTGGGAACACCAGCTCAAAGCCGCATGTTGCGACAGCCGGTTTGAAAGTCATTTGCTTGACGTCGTGACAGGAGACGACTTGAAGGCTTTGGCTTTGAAGGCCCTCGGACAGGGATTGGCCGTAGGCTTTCGGTCTTTGAGTAGGCTCGTTCAGTTCGTCAACACCCTGGAACAGCTGCAGCTTGCGAACCTGGCCGGACTTCAAGAAAATGGCGTACTGTCTTGGATTATACCGGCGTTGCAGCAAGGCAAGCTCCACTTTGTCCGTTTGCTGGTAGGGCTGCCCGGAAAAAGGGGGCACAATACTGCAAAACGAAAGGGGCTTAGCGTTTGCCTGTTGTTGGAGATGTCTCGACTGGGGCCGATTCGCATTGAGGTGGTTGTGCATGGGAGCCGATTGGTGGGCCTACACTTTGTTGTTCGTCGTAAGGCGGCTGAAAAAATATTAAAGAAAAATATGCAACAATTGCGAAAACGACTCTCAGAACAAGGCTTTTTTGTGGCAAGTATTTTATGCCAAGCGGAGCCGAAAGCCACCTGTAAAGCCACCTGCTTTCCGCCTCGTTTGATGGAATTCCAGGACCACGACATCTGTGTGATTGCATGATGAATCCATGACACAGACAGGAAAAAAGAAGACTGCAAAGGCCGTTGCGCTCAAGTATGATCAGCACCGCGACCCTGCCCCCCGGGTGACCGCCAAAGGCGGTGGACGGGTTGCCGAGAGGATCATTCCGCTTGCCAGAGCTCACGGGATTACCGTCAAAGACGATCCGGCTCTGGTGGAAATACTCTCGAAGCTGGCCCTGGAACAACAGATTCCTCCTGAGCTGTATGTGGTCGTGGCCGAACTCCTGGCCATTGTATATGCTGTGAACGGAAAAAAAGACCGGGTATAGGAAGATTTTGCCCCTTTTTCACCAGGGTCTGCCATCCTTCCGCTTCGAAAAGTCCATGACAACTTGTATCCAGGCCGTTTTTTTAGAACCCCCAAAAAAAGCGCAAAGCCAACGGGTTATAATTTTCTTTTTAAACCGCCTGCCGGATCCGCAACCGCAAGGTTCCATCTGACCGCTTTATGCGATCCCTGGCATCCTCATTGCACTTGTAGGAAGTCACAAGCCAAAAGGAGGTCGGGTTTCCGTGGATCCGGGACTGTATGATGTTGTCAGGGGATGCTTGATTCAAGAAATCAGGTTGGATGTGATTGCCAACAATATGGCCAATACGGGCACGTCGGGGTTTAAGAGGGACACCCTGTCCTTTGATGAGTTGTTGAACGTTCACCAGCAGATCGACATGGGCCAGGGAAATATCCGTCATACCGGAAATGTGCTTGATTTAGCGCTTTTCGGGGAGGGTTTTTTCAAGGTGAATACCCCCGACGGGATTCGTTACACCCGCAACGGCAGGTTCTACGTGAACGCTGAAGGACAACTGGCTACCGCCGACGGGGCGCCTGTTGTAGGCGACGGGGGCCCGATTCCCATCGACGGCAACGAGGTGAGCGTGGACGATGCGGGCAGGATCTCTGTGGACGGCGAGGCGGTTGGGACCCTGTCTATTGTTTCTTTTTCAGATCCCGAGCGACTCCAAAAACAAGGCTTGTCGTACTACGTTTATGATGGCGCACAAGCCGAAGGAGGACGGCCTCCGGAGACCGCTGTCAGACAGGGGTATGTTGAGGAATCGAATGTCGCAGTCACCGAAGAGGTGATCAAGATGGTGGAGACGCTGAGGACTTTTGAGTCCTATCAAAAGGTCCTTCAGACTTTTGATGAAGCCAACGCCAAGGTTATCAACGAAGTGGGCAAATTATAATAACAGTCTGAGAGCAAAGGAGGACAGCAATGTTAAGAGGATTGTGGACCGCTGCATCCGGCATGGCCGCTCAGCAGATGAACGTAGATGTGGTCGCCAACAACCTGGCCAATGTAAATACAACCGGATTCAAGAAGAGTCGCGCGGATTTCCAGGATCTCATGTATGAAACCCTCCGGTTACCCGGAGCAACCACATCCACAGGTACACAGTTGCCAACCGGCATTCAGGTGGGCATGGGGTGCAAACCCATGGGGGTGGCAAAGATGTTCTCTCAGGGCGACTATAATCAGACCGGAAACGAATTGGACCTGGCCATTGAGGGAAAGGGGTTCTTTAAGCTGTTGAGTAACGACGAGGAGGTCTACACCCGAGCGGGCAACTTCAAAATCGACAGTGAGGGCTACGTTTGCAATCCCGCCGGTGAAAGACTTCAGCCGGAAATTACCATCCCGGCCGCGACCGTGTCCATTACCATAGATACCAACGGCAGGCTGACCGCATTTGGAGCCGGCAATGAGGAATTGTCCACCACCGATCTCAAGCTTTATACTTTTACAAATCCAGCCGGTCTGTACAGCATCGGCAGAAATCTTTACAGGCCGACAGAAGCCTCCGGGGAGGCGACCGAAGGCTCTCCGGGCACGGATGGTGTGGGGACCATTTCTCAGGGCTATCTTGAGATGTCCAACGTGGACGTTGTGGCGGAGATGGTGACCATGATTACGGCACAACGGGCCTACGAGATTAACTCCAAGGCGATCCAGACGGCGGACCAAATGCTTCAAATGGCGAATAACATCAAGCGATAGTTTGACAAGTCGCACTCAAGAAAGGTTGACCAATGAATGAAATGATTACAGGGCGTCGATTCCTCAAGGCCATGGTGGCCTGGGTGACGGTGCTGTCGAGCGTATTGCCATTCGGGGTATCCTGGAGTGCGGGCATCACGAGACCCGCCGTTACAGTTAAGGCCGCATCGCGTGTAAAAGGCGAAAAGGTTTATTTGGCGGACTTGGCCGTGATTCATGCGGACAACGCTCTTAAGGAATGCCTTTCAAAAATCTGTTTGGGATTGTCTCCAAGACCCGGCAAAAGCGTAGAATGGTGTGGAGACTGGATCGCCTCCCGGGTGCGTGCCAACAGGGCCTTCCCGAAAAATGCGGTTGTCCAGGCTCCTGAGGTGGTACGCGTGGTGCGATCTTGGCAGCACCTTGATGAGGAGGATTTATTACGCCGGTACAAGGGCTTTGTGGCGCAACATCTAAAAGATCAAAAGACCGATTTCCGGGTCGCCCGCTTCAGGGTAAGCGGCAACGGGCCCATTCCAGAGGGACGGGTTCGTGTTACTTTAAGCGGTCCGCCGAACAGCCGATTCATGGGGCATATGAGCCTGTCTGCCGTTGTTCGGGTGGACGGTAAGGTGGTAAGGCGTCTTGGGTTGAGCGGCTGGGTGGATCGGTTTGAAAACGTGGTGTGCACCCTCAGGAGGTTGAATCGTCATGCAATGGTCACCGACAAGGACGTGTGCCTGGAGAAGCGAAACATATCCAGACTTCCCGGAAACGTTGCCAGATCACTTGATTCGGTGGTGGGCAAGCGGCTCAAACATGCCGTGCGGGCCAATGCAGTATTAATGGCCAATGCGGTTGAGGAGCCCCCATTGATTCAAAAAGGCGACCGCGTGAAGATTGTTGCTGAATCCGCAGCCCTCAAGATCACCGCCCTTGGTATTGCTCAGGGCCCGGGAGCCGCAGGGGATCGAATCCGAGTCCGAAACGTGATGAACAAAAAGGTTATTGTAGCCTCCGTTGTTGATCGTTCAACGGTTCGGGTAGAGTTTTAAGGAGTATGAACGTCATGAGAATCACGACCTTTCTTGTCATCGTGACAGTGTTGGCGGCCGGGACGCTTTTGCAAGGATGTGTGACTCCAGTTTCACAGAGCAAGCAGATGCTGACCCATAAGAGTGACGTATTGGAACGGGGAGGGCAGCCGTCGGCGGTCTGTGTACCGGACGAAGGATCATTGTGGACCGAGGGCTCGAGCCGCGGCCTCTTCGGCGACAGGAGGGCAAGACAGGTTGGAGACCTGGTAACGGTAAGGATTTCTGAAAAACCCACGGGAAAACTCTCCGCAAAGACGGAGACGAGCCGAGATTCAAGCATTTCTGCAGGCATTCCGAACCTCCTCGGTGTGATGGAAACATACGGCAACAACCATGGGCCGGACCAGGACAGCCTGTTCAAGGCAAATTTCAAACCCAGTTTCAAAGGAGAAGGGTCCAACAGCCGGGATGGGGAGTTGGATGCCTATATTACAGCACGCGTGATTCAGGTGCTGTCGAACGGCAACCTCCGCATCCTGGGGAGACAGGAGATACAAGTCAACAGCGAGACCCAGTATATCACCGTGTCCGGTATTATCCGGCCTGAAGACATCAATACCGACAATGAGGTGCAATCGACCTACATTGCGGACGCCCGAATCGAGTATTCCGGCCGGGGTGCCATTGCCGACAAGCAGCGTCCCGGATGGTTGATGCGGGTCCTGGATCGGATATGGCCGTTCTAGTTAGTGAACATTGAATGGTGAACGGCAGGGTTTTAGGTGACATGGTTGACCGGATAGTAGACAGGGGTGAAACTGTGAGAGCAAGGCGCGTAGGATGGAAGTCCATTTTGATCGTTGTGGTGTTTTTGACTGTGTCGGTCGCTGACGTATTTGGTGCTAGGATCAAGGACCTGGCCTCCATTAAGGGGATTCGGAAAAACCAGTTAATCGGCTATGGCCTGGTCGTGGGTCTGAACGGCACGGGCGACAAGGCCGGCACGGGGTTTACCGTGCAGTCCTTGACCAACATGATTGAGCAGTTGGGTATTCACGTGGACCAGTCCAGTGTTTCAGTAAAAAACGTGGCAGCCGTTATGGTGACAGCCGATGTTCCGCCATTCGGCCGGATTGGAAACAAGATTGACGTGCTGGTATCCTCAATCGGCGATGCCAAGAGTCTGCAGGGCGGCACGTTGCTGTTGACGCCGCTTCGCGGCGTAGATCGAAAGGTTTATGCCCTGGCCCAGAGGCCTGTGTCCGTGGGGGGCTGCTCGGCCGGCGGCGCTGCCGGGCGCGGTGTGACCAAAAACCACCCCACCGTGGGCAGGATTACCAAAGGAGCTACCTTGGAGCGAGAAATCCCGGTTCATCTTCAGGGCAGAGAGGAACTGGTGATTGCATTGGACAATCCCGACTTTACAACAGCGATCCGGGTCCGGGATTCAATCAATGCGCGGTTCGGTCAAGTCATGGCCAAAACTGTTGATTCCGGCACGCTCAAGATGACGGTGCCGCCCGCATATCGGGAGCGCGTGGTGGAGATGGTGGCTGCCCTGGAGAACCTGGAGGTCACACCCGATTCCGTGGCCAAGGTGGTGCTCAATGAAAAGACAGGCACTGTCGTGGTTGGCGAAAATGTGAGGATATCCACAGTGGCGGTGGCGCACGGAAACCTGAGCATCGTGATTAAGGAACGTGCTGTCATATCCCAGCCGGCCCCCTTTGCGCCGACACCGCCGGCGGGGACGACAGCCCAGCAGTTCCAAACCGAAAACGGCGTGGTCACCGCTCCGGGAGGTCAGACCGTTGTGGCTCCGGATACGGACGTGACCGTGCAGGAAGAAAGGAATCGGTTGATTATGCTTCCGAGCGGCAGCACGATCGGAGAGCTAGTACGGGCTCTGAACGCGATCGGCGTCACCCCGCGGGACCTGATTACGATTTTTCAGACCATCGAAGCAGCCGGAGCGTTACACGCACAACTGGAGCTGATCTAAGTTATAATTTGACGGGATTTATAAAATGATGCAACTGAGACCGATCGGAACAGCAACCGGAACAGTGGAAAAACCAGGGAGAACAACCGGGGATGACCCGAAACTCAGACGAGCCTGCTCGGAATTTGAATCCATATTTCTCCACTACATCCTGAAATCGGCACGAAGGAGCCTGCCTGAAAACGGACTTTTCGATAAGACCAATGAAAGCAAGATCTACCAATCCATGTTGGATGAGCAAATGGCTCTGTCTATAGCACTTGGTCGGGGCTTGGGGCTGGGGGATTTGCTTTACGAGGCCTTGCACCAAACCGGCGAAGAGGAGCCTCGTCCAGGATGAGGAGATGCGTCGGCGCAATGGTGGATGAAATCATGAGCGCAATGGGACCGTTTGAGTGTCAGGCAGAAGATTCCGATAAGAAATGTATTGGGATCCTGAATCCGAGCACAATCCACCGGTTTTGCCGGTGAGAATAAAAAAGTTACACCGTTTCCGGTGTGGCTTTTCGTGTGTGTGCCGGCGTACGATTGCCGGTGGCTAGTGAATGGATTCAAAAAATCAGCGACCGCCGCTTCTACTGGCGATCTCTGATGAGGAGACATTGATGCAAGACACAGTTCAAGGCCTTGAGGCGTTGTTACACAGGAAAATCATGCTCTACCAAGAGCTCATAGCCTGTTTGAAAGAAGAGCGTAACTCTCTGGTTAACACGGACATGGATGCTCTCTGGGGCACGGCGGAAAAAAAACAGGCGATTGTCCAGCAAATTGAGACCATTCGAGACCAACTCATGGCCGCGTTGTCGCGTGAGGCCGGGGTATCCGGAGAGGATCCTTCACCGGACCACTGGTTGTCCCTGGTCCCCCAACCCCACCGCTCATGTCTTGAAAAGCCCTATTTGACCCTGATGACTTTGAAGGCGGATGTGCGGTGCCGGTGTGAAGAGAACAAGCGCTTCGTGGAACAGAGCCTTGCATTTCTTGATGAGCTAATTGGGATCTTGGCCAACGCCGGCACAGGAGGCTCAGACGGTATCTATTCCAATGATGCCCGGTGTGTGGAAAACGCAACGGGAAACCTATTGCTCCACAGAGAGGTATAAGCAATGAGCGGCATCGCAATGGTCATGGATATCGCAAAAGGGGCGCTTTCGGCGCAAAGTTTCGGCCTAGATGTAACAGCTCACAACATCGCCAACGTCAACACAGACGGTTATTCCAGGCAACGGGCCGTATTTGAGACCAATGATCCTTACCTCTACGGCGGGGTGATCCTGGGGCGTGGGACCAGCGTATCGGATGTTCTCAGAATCAGCGACCAGTTTATTGAAAACCAGGTGGCGGATCAGAAGGGAGATTTGTCCAGTTCACAAGAAACGGAAAGCTATATGAGAGTGCTGGAAGGTCTGTTCAACGAAAGCTCTGACAGCAGCATCAGTTCAATGCTGTCAGGCTTCTGGAACCTGTGGCACGATGTTACGAACAATCCTTCAGGTGATTCCGAAAGGATCGCCCTCTACGAGCACAGCGTCCTGATGGCCGATCAGTTCAATCTGCTGAAAAGTGACCTGACACAACTTCAAACCGACCTGACCAGTGCCTTGAGTTCAGCTGTGGAGGAAATAAATCAGATAACCAGCGAGATCGGCGATCTCAATAACCAGATCGTGGGCATGGAGACAGGTAGCATAGCCAACGATCTGCGTGACAAGAGAAATTACCTGTTTTCGCAGCTTTCGGAATACCTGGACGTAAAGAGCTTTGAACAAACAGATGGATCCCTTACTGTGATTACCGCCATGGGCTGTGTTTTGGTCAACGGAAAGGACAACTACGAGTTGAACCTCAACGGGACGGCGTTGGAATGGGAGAGCTCGAGCGGATCCAAGGTCGATATTACGGACTATATGTCCACAGGAAAAGTGGGTGGCTGGCTCGACATGCGAGACGAGATCATTGCCAAGTACAAGCTCGACCTTGATGCTCTGGCAAAAGCGTTCATCTGGTCCGTCAACCAGCAGCACAGCCAGGGGGTCGGATTGAGTGGGTTCAGCACGGTGACGGGCAGTTATGCCGCATCGGATGCGACAGAGGAACTGGGCACATCCGACTCTGGCCTGAATTATTATGACGAGATTTCGGACGGCACCTTCAACGTCTGGGTCTATGATTCTACAGGTGCCGTGGTCGGTGGGGCGCCAAACGTGATTACAGTAGATGCTGACCCCGGTGGGACCACGCTGACGTCCCTGGCAGCGGCGATTAACGGGATCAGCAATATCACGGCATCGGTGACCTCTGCAAACAAGCTACAAGTCGTTGCTGCCAGCGGCTATACATTTGCCTTTTCCGATGATTCGAGCAATGTCCTGGCGGCCCTGGGCGTTAACACCTTTTTCACCGGATCCGGTGCAGGCGACATGAACGTGAGCACAACGATCGGTTCCAACAAAGACTTCATCGCGGCCGCCCATGTGGACAATGATGCCACGTCTTCCGGGTACGGCACCTTTTCGACCGGGGACAACACAAACGCCCGCGCGATCGCGGACCT
>JAFDGP010000080.1 GCA_019309245.1 Deltaproteobacteria bacterium
TCGTTCTCCTCGATTTCTTCAATAGAAACCCGCCTTGAATAGCGCTCCTCCTCATTTCGGTTTTGATAGGTATCGATGATCTTGTCGATATGCTCCGGTAAAAGCTGGTTTTGCCGCTTGCCTTTCTCAAAATGTTCGCTGGCGTTGATAATAAGTACATCATCGAACTTTTTGCATTTTTTCAGCACCAAGACACACACCGGAATGCCGGTGGAATAGAACAGTTTGGCCGGAAGGCCGATGACGGTATCGATATTGCCGTCAAGCAATAGCTTCTTGCGGATGTTGGCTTCTGCATTGCCGCGGAACAGCACGCCATGGGGCAGAATGATGGCCATGGTTCCTTCTTTGGCAAGGAAATGGAACCCATGCAGCAAAAATGCAAAATCGGCTGCGGACTTGGGCGCAAGGCCATAACTTTTAAAGCGGAAATCCTCGGCCATCTCCTCTTTGGGATTCCACCGGTAACTGAACGGCGGATTGGCCACCACCGCGTCGAATGTTATCTTTTTGGACGGATTTTCCTCGCGGAGCAGCTGCCACTCATTGAGCAGCGTATCGCCGTGGAATATCTCGAATTCCGTATCCTTGACCCCGTGCAGCAACATGTTCATCCGCGCCAGGTTGTAGGTAGTGATATTTTTCTCCTGGCCGTAAAGCTTGCCGATGCCGTTCTTTCCCATGCGACGGCGGACATTTAAAAGCAACGAGCCGGACCCGCAGGCAAAGTCAAGCACCTTGCCGAGTTTGGTGCGTTTGCCGGTAGCCGGATCCTGGGAATCGAGGGTCACGATGCCGGAAAGGATACTGGAGATCTGCTGCGGTGTATAGAATTCTCCGGCCTTTTTACCGCTGCCTGCGGCAAACTGGCCGATCAGGTACTCATAGGCATCGCCCAAAAGATCCCTGTCCGTTGGGAACTCCGCCAGCCCTTCGGCAATCTTTTTGATGATGACGCAAAGCCGGTTATTTCGTTGTTCGTAGTTCTTGCCCAGCTTTTCAGAAGCTAGGTTGATTTCCGAAAATAGCCCCTGAAAATTGCTGGAAAAGGACTCGTTTTCGATGAACTTGAACCCCTTTTGAAGGGTATTGAGAAGCTCGCCATCCTGTGTGCGGGCCATCTCGGCAATGCTGCGCCACAGATACTCCGGCTTGATCACATAGTGCACCTTGCGGCGCATCATCGCTTCAAAGGCTTCAATATCTTCCGGGTTCTGCGCATACCAAACGGAAAGCGGCGATCGGCGGTCGTCTTCCGGCAGCGCCAGCCAGTCTGCGCCCAGTTCCTTTTTTGCAGCTTCCTCATAATTGTCGGAAAGATAGCGTAAAAAGAGAAAGGCCAGCATATAGTCGCGGAAATCATCGGCGTTCATCGATCCGCGAAGCTCATCGGCAATGGCCCATAGAACCTTGCCAAGTCGTTGTTGTTCTTGTCCTGTCATGTGGATACCTCATTTATGACCGTTTCGGGAAAAAGCTCCGGGTTGAAGCGGTAGTTGTTCATAAAATCACGCAACACCTTGCGGAATATCTCCTTGTTTTCATCCAGCATCTCCTTCGGCTCAAACAGGGAATAGTTGCCGTGGCTCAGCAGATTGATCACCCTGGCCTGGACGATTCCCTCTTCATCATCCGGGTCCTGCTTGATGCAGGCGGAAAAACTGTTGAACCCGTGAAAAGTGGCTGTTTTTTCAATAATGGAGCGCAGGATATTGAAATGATAGGTGTAGATTTCGCCCGATTCCGCCGCCTCGTGCAGTTCCTTTAACATGGCCACATGGTAAAAGCGGGGCGTCTTATTGGTGTCGCGCAATTCGTAGCCATTTTCTATCTTGCTCAGGAAATAGCGCTGCGCTTTTTTCAATTCATTGCACATCACATTGAAAAATAGGGTGTGGTGGGACGAGAGCACCACCTTGATGCGATCCTGGCTTTTCAGGAGGTGCGCCAGATGAGAAGCCACGACAATGGCATGATTGTCATCCAGAGAGGAGATGGGATCATCAATGTAGATATATTTCACCCAATCATAGGCTTCCTGCTCCTCGATGGCCAGTTGGGCAATGGCCAGAAAAAAACACCAGATAAAAATATTCTCCTCGCCACGGGAGACCTTAATCAGAACAGGTTCATCCTCGCCCTGGTCGTTTTTCTGCATCTCCCGCCAGAAGCGGATCGTGCCTTGCCGGTAGTTGATATCGAACTGAAAATCCGCGTAGCGGTTCAAAAAGGCGCGGATGCGGCTTTCCATCTCCAGCTCATCAAGCCCGGCAAAAAACCGCGAGGCGGTGTTCATGCGCAACACCCGCTCGGCGTCGTTCTCCAGGTCGTTGTCCCAGGAAAACAAATCCTCTGTAAAGGCGTTGAAGTAGAGTGTGTCACGCTGGTCCCAATCCTTACCCAGATCCTTGAAGGCCATGGAAAGCCGTGTCTTGCCCGTGCCGTTATAGGCAAAAAGCAGGATGTATTTTTTGTTTTCCAATACCTGACGCAGATGCCCGGCCAGGACGTTAAGATCGGCAAAGGTCTGGATATTGCTGCTGCTTGCCATGCCTTAGATCACCTCCTGCGGGAAGAGCTGCTGCATCAGGCCTTTTTTGTGCTGTTTGAGGGCCTCGACCTTCCGGGATTGAAGCTCGATCAGCTCATCGAGGGAGGAAAGGCATTCGGCGATTTTTTGTTGTTCTCCTAAGTCAATAGGTGGAAAGTAAACCAACTTCTCCTTAAGAATTGAGAAGTGCCGTTTATACTGCTTCTGTTCGATCGGAGAAAAAAGTAAATACTGGTATAGATATCTCGGATCTATTTCCGATTTGGCAGCCAGTATTTTTATACCGTCAGCCCCTTGGGCAAAAGGCTTTGTTGACATTTTTACCGTGCAGGTATGATCCCCAAAAATAACAAGGGGAAATTTTTCCCTTATAATGGCCTCCTTATCATTAGTCCAACCGCAGATTTCATCTTGCGACTGATCAATGACCGGAAACCTGCCTTTATCAAGATAATCACTCGTTTTAAGTTTCTTCGGTGGAGTTACTGTTTCAATAAGACGCCCCAACCGCTTCACCTCCCACGGCCCGGCATTCCGAAACCCGGGGAAGCGCAGGCGGGGGGTGGTTTCGCCCTCGCGGGGAAAGAGCTGCTGCATCAGGCCCTTTTTGTGCGCTTTCAGGGCCTCGCACCTTTGCGCCTCCAGCTCGATCAGCTCATCGAGGGAAGAAAGACAGTCGGCGATTTTTTGTTGTTCTGGTGGTATTGGAACTACTATCTTGATAGCTTTCAGAGTTGATTTATTTACAGATGGAACAGCCCCACCACAGTGCTTATTCATGTCTATATTTTGAGACAGTAAAAAAATAAAATAATCAGGCGTAAATTCCTCTCTTGCCTTTAATCCAGCAACATTGTTGTCAATCAGGCATTCTATATCTACTAATGCTCGTTTATTGAGACGAAGAGCTTCTCCAATTTTTGCAAATACTGTTGCCCCCGCTGGTATAGGATTAGCGCGAAGCTCCTCTACTATTTCTCTGTCAACATAATTCGCCGCTGTTATTAAATGACCTCCATTTTCGTTGACAGCCTTCGTGATATCACTAACCTTGCAGAAGGGATATTCGCCTTTCTGCTTCCCTTGAAACCGTTCAGGAAATCCATATCCTTGCAGAACATCGCACACTTCCCATAGCCTTTTCACCTCCCACTCCCCAGCATCACGAAACTCAGGAAATCTCAATTTCGGCACCAGCGGCTTCTTCTTTTTGCGATCAGGCATGATCATACACCTCCAGGCCTGAAATCTCCTTCCCCTGTGCGAGCTTGCGCAAGAGCGGGGTCAGGTCTTCCATCAGTTCCAGTTCTTTTTTCGAGCGCGCTTTCCAGCCCAGCCCCAGGGGAGCCAGCAGGTCGGTGAGCGCCTCCGGGTCAAAGATCATGCGGTCCATGATGTGGTCGATAAAGCCTTGCAGGTCCCCGGTTGTAAGCCCGTGCTGTTGGGCAATGACCGAAAGCTCCCTGTCATACTTTTCCTCTTTAAAGCGCTCGTAGCCCTCGCGGATTTCCTTTTCGCTTAAGCCTTCGCCTTCTTTCAGGGAATTGACGTATTCGATCAGCTCCTCGCGCTCGTCCAGGAACTTGGCATTACTGGAAAGGATGCCGATCAGCTGCTGGCGGGTCATCTTCTGTTTTTTGGGCGCTTTCTGGCTGAAGCGGGCGATGAGCTTCATGATGTAGTCGTAATCAATGAGCGCGGAATCAAAGAGCACAAACTCGAAATCGAGCTGCTCCACCGGATCGGCCGGGTCGGGGCTTTTTCCCTGCCGGGCCTTCAGATCTTTGGCCAGATCCAGATAAACGCCGCGGAAGCCACGCAGGTCATCTTCCGGGATGAGGGTCTCGATGGTCTGTCGGGTTTCGGGGTCAAGGTCGGTGTACTGGTCGAGCTGGGTCTTTAGGCGCTGGATCTCCTTGAAATTATTGATAAAGGCGGCCCGAGCTTCGTCGCCGCGCAGGTTGGACACCTCCTCCGGCTTGCAGGAAAGTCCCTGGGATTTCATGAACGTTTGAAGTTCCTGCACCGCACTTTTCAGTTTTTCGGCCACCTTGGGCGCGGGGTCCACCAGCCAGATCTCTTTGGCCCGTTCCGGCGCTTCACCGGAGAACAGGGCGATTGCCTCGTCCACAGCGGCCTTCTGGGCGCGGAAGTCAAGGATATTGCCGTAGGGCTTGGAATCATTAAGCACCCGGTTGGTCCGCGAAACCGCCTGGATCAGGCCGTGGTATTTGAGATTTTTGTCCACGTACAGGGTGTTGAGGTACTGGGAATCAAAGCCGGTAAGCAGCATGTCCACCACGATGGTCAGATCGATTTTTTTTTCGCGCGGCAGGTTGCTGTTGGGATACTTCTGGTCTTTGATGCGCTGCTGGATGTCCTGGTAGTAGAGGTCGAAAGTACCCAGCTCAAAGTTCGCTCCGTAATGATTGTTGTAGTCGGCTATGATGGCCTTGAGGGCTTCTTTTGTCCGATTGGGGTCTTTCTGGTTGTCGGCTTTTTCCTGGGGCAGGTCTTCCTGGAGTTGGGCGATATCCCTGTTCCCATCGGCAGGTGGTGAAAAGACGCAGGCAATGCGCAGTGGCGTAAAATTTTCATTCTCCTGCTGCTTTTTGTTCTGAATCGCTTTGAACAGGTTGTAATATTCAATGGCGTCATCAATGGAGGCGGTGGCCAGAAGGGCGTTGAAACGGCGGCCATTGGTGGCGGCGTCATGCTTTTCCAGGATGGCTTCGATCACGGCCTGTTTGGCCAGTGTCTCGCCCGGCTTGATGGGTGCCCCTTCGCCCTTGTAGTAATCCATATGGAAGCGGAGCACATTGCCGTCATCGATGGCATGGGTAATGGTATAGGCGTGAAGTTGTTTGTCGAAAACATCCCTGGTTGTCACCAGGCTGGCCTGTTGACCATCGATCTGCCGATAAATGGCATTCTTATCGAAGATGGGTGTGCCGGTGAACCCGAAGAGTTGAGCGTTTGGAAAAAATTCCCGGATCGCCCTGTGATTTTCTCCAAACTGGGAACGGTGACACTCGTCGAAGATGAAAACCATGCGCTTGTTTCGTAAGGGTTCCAAACGCTTCTTATATTGCTTTTTATAGTTGGCATCCAGCGCGAGACCGAGCTTTTGAATGGTGCTAACGATGACCTTGTCGCTATAGTCGTCGGAGAGCAGACGGCGGACAAGGGTCTCGGTGTTGGTGTTCTCCTCTACGCAGTTGGGTTGAAAGCGGTTGAACTCCTGCCGGGTCTGGCGGTCAAGGTCCTTTCTGTCCACCACGAACAGGCACTTTTCTATATCCGGGTTGTCCTTGAGCAGGGTGGAGGCCTTGAAGGAGGTAAGCGTCTTGCCGCTGCCGGTTGTGTGCCAGATATAACCGTTGCCGCGGTTCTGGTGGATGCAATCCATGATCGCCTGCACGGCATAGATCTGGTAAGGCCGCATCATCATCAGTTTGCGTTCGGTCTGGATCAGCACCATGTAGCGGCTGATCATCTCGGCCAGGGTGCACTTGGCCAGGAACTTCTCGGTAAAATCGTCGAGGTGGGTGATCTTTTTGTTGTCGGACGCGGCAAATTGATAGATAGGCAAAAATCGCTCGTCGGCATCGAATGTGAAATGCTCGATTGAGTTGTTGGCGAAATACCAGGTCTGACTGCGGTTGCTGACCACAAAAAGTTGTATGAAGCAGAGTAGGCTGTTGGTGTAGCCGTTGCCAGGATCTTTCTTGTAATCGACAATCTGCTGCATGGCCCGCCGTGGGCTGACCTGCAGGGTTTTCAGCTCGATCTGCACCAGCGGCAGGCCGTTTATGAGCAAGATCACGTCATAGCGATGAAAGCTGCTTTTGGTGTTGATGCGAAGCTGGCTGACCACTTCAAAGCTGTTTTTGCACCAGTCTTTGAGGTTAACGAGCATGTAGTTCAGCGGGGTGCCGTCCTCTCGCTCGAAATCGTTGCGGCTGCGCAGGGTTTCGGCGCAGGCAAAAACATCGGGGCTGACAATGGTGTCCAGCAGACGCTCGAACTCTGCATCGGTGAGCCGTACCCGGTTGAGCGCTTCGAATTTCTCGCGGAAATTCTGCTCCAAGGCCTCACGGTCACGGATATCGGGCCGATGTATGTATTTGAGATCTTGGAGATTCTCGATCAGGCTTTGTTCGATTTCCTGTTCTTTCGTCATATGAAAGTTACCTTATTAAGATATATTGTGCATCCAATGGCCGAGTTGACCGGCAGGTTCTCCTGGATAACGGATGGGGAGCATCTGGTTATTGAGGGGGTCCTGCCGGTCGAACGATTGGTTCGCGCAGCGGAGCGGACCAATCGTTTGACAAGCTGTCAACTCGGCCATTCGCGCCGCGAAGCGGCGCGAACGACTGAACTCACTGGTTTTTATGGAGCGCAGCGGAATAAAAATCCAGTGCAGTGATTTGTTATACGAAAACGAAAGATTCTCCCTGATGTCCGTCAAAGCTTAGCAATATTCAAAATAAAGTGAGTAATGGCTATGTGCTTATCCCAGTCTGGAAGGTAGTGGCAGCTAATCAACTTGTTTAATGTTGGGAGTTGATGTTCCACCTTGGTAATGTTCTTGAGCCCTGGAGACTTTCTGGCATTCTCAATGAATTTATCAGTTACTGGATCCCGGTTTGGATTTATCATCACAGTAGCGTATTCGGTTGTCCATGGAGTTCCATAGTCTAAGACTTGCTTGATAACATCTTTATACCTACGTCTTCCCCATACCTTAAATTCAATTATTCCTTCTGAATCGTCCTTTTTCAGTAAGATATCAACAAAGCCCTTTTTTCTTGTGGGTTCAGCCATTGCATAATACCCGATGCTTTTGAGAACTGTTAGCACATGGTCTCTAAAATCCGCTTCAAGAATTCTATTACCTTTTTCATCGAATCGAAATCCTCCGTTCTCCGAAATTGTCCGGATTGTTCTTTCAAGAGACTCGGCAAATTTTCCTATGGTAGCACTTAGCCCAGGGATTGAGATACCAAGTCGTATTTTTATCGGATTGGAAACATGCTTGCGGATGCTTTTATCGAAAGTATCAAAGATGATATTCTTGCCTTGTTTGTAGCCAATATAAACCTTTGAATCTTTTCTTGACCTTTTCCTTTCGCTAAAAATATCCTGGTGTAATACAAGGTCCCAAGACACGTTTTCCTTTTCAATGTCTAGCTGGCAGGTTGCTTGATGTTCTGTAACCGAAACCTGTGGATGCGGAATTTCAATTTCACCGAATGGTAACGCAAGGGTAAAGAGGTTGAACCCTTTTGCCTTGGTGCTTAGGCTGAAGTTTATTTCACCTGCAGTCTCCGACTCTACCAAAAAGCCAGACGCCCGCAAATACCGAAGCCACCGTGGCTGCTTTTTAATGCGGGCGATAGGGTTTTCATCCTCACCTATAAATATGACCCAGTCTCCCCGTTCATAAGAAACTGGCCTCCCAGATAAATTCGCTCCAAAGGCTTCAACAGTCTTAGCATCGATACACCCGATTAGAACAGGGAATGGGATTTGTATACCTTTCTGTACTTCCAACGAGCCGGTATATTTAATAATGCCTTCGTCCACTGAGACTGAAAGGTATCTGACAATGGCTTTGCATGCTAAAATAGTATCATCTACACAGAAAAACCTAGCTACGGGAACCCTGTCATTTCCCTTCAGAAGCTTAAACTCTCCTTTTCTGGATTTATCAAACCAGATTCCGGTAAGGGGATCTTTATGCCCGAAATAAATGATTTGATTGTGTCCAGGCCCTTTCCATATATTGTTGTCAGACCTATCCCGCTTTGGGCTATGGCATTTCCTGTATTCTTTTCCCGAACCGCAGGGACACTTATCTTTTGGCCGGATTTCAAATTTCATCGTTGATCTCTCTTGGGGTCAATCGTATAACGACAAAGCTCACCTGCCGCTATGAAGCGGCAGCGGAATAGCGGTCAGGTGGAGCGCCTTGTTAAATGGATTAAGTTGTCTTATCCCTTTTCTCGATTGCTTTCTTTGCTCCCTCAGGCAATCTTTCAAAAAGCTTCCTTAGTTTTTTGGGTTTTGCTATACGATCTTCCACTATTTCGTTCACCAAATGAAAAAGAGTAATAGCAATGTCTGCTACATCTTCTTCGCTAAGTTCGCCGGGATGCACTGCATTATTACCGACGACTCGAACAATATCTAATGCTTGTTGAATTTCTACCGGCAATCCCTTTTTTACTAAGTTGCCTATATCACTATTTATATTCTTTCCAGACTCACCTAAATGAACACACAATTTTTGGATTGAAAGGCGCAAAAGAGCGGTTGCTCCTCTTGGAGAATTGTTTACTATGTTTCTAGCTTCCATATAGTCTATTTTGACATTCTCTGGCATTTCAGGATGTGGCAATGGAGCTACAGACCCAGCGGGAATCAACAAAACCCCTTCACCAGTGTCGTCTTCATCCACTCCCTCAGCGGTTTTTAACCAGAAACAATCCTTTCCGCAATGTGCGCAACGGGACTGATGTATAGGGGTTGTTTCGCCGTATCTACCAAAATGATTTTGCGTCTTACTCCAATA
>JAFDGP010000081.1 GCA_019309245.1 Deltaproteobacteria bacterium
ACTTACAGCAACGTCAATAATAAATTTATAATATGTGTGCCTACGTATTTTGAGCTTTTGTAAATGGCTAAGTGGTTGAAATTACTTCTGGCAAGCTAAAAAATCGGCCAAAAAAGGGGCTTTTGTGGTCTACAAAACCCAAACGGGAGCCCGAGAAATTCAAAGATCCCCAAGTGTAGCAAGGAAGGAGGAAGTAGTGCAGGTTTTTATAACAGTGGACACAGAGCATAGCGTGGGTGGTGCTATCGAAGATCCTGCCAAAGAACCTGTGGGAAATGAAAAGAGGATTTTCGGGCGGATAGGCGAGAAGTATTACGGAATACCTCTTATCTTAGATATTGCGGAAAGGTTCAATATTCCTTTAACGTTTTTTGTAGATACCGTAAGCGGGGAGTATTTCGGGCGGGGTGAGATGTCAGCAGCCTCCTCTTTCCTGTTGAAACGGGGACAGGATATACAGCTTCATTTGCACCCGCTTTTTTTAAATTTGTCAAAAAGGGCTAGATCAGCCCGAAAATATGATCCATACCTTTATAACTATGACCTTGGCGAACAGATGGACTTGGTTAACTCAGGCAAGAGTTTTCTTGAGAGCTTGGGGGTTAGTAATCTCGTAGCTTTCAGGGCGGGCGGCTTCGCAGCAAATCATGACACTTTGACCGCACTTGAAAAGACGGGTTTTCTTGTCGATAGTTCCTATAATCTTATGGCGTTGGGCCGTGTTTGCAGACTTGAAGGTATCAAAATAAATGACGTCTTTGAATACCATAAGGAGAGCTTTTGGGAACTTCCCATAACAAATTTTGTGGAAACTTCATATAGGGGATTACGAGCGCTCAAGCCTTTGGACATTAACGGTGTGAGTTTTCCAGAGATTAGGAGTGTTTTAATGCAGGCGCAAAAAAAGGGAATGCAAGCTGCTGTCGTCCTTATGCATTCCTTTAGTTTTGTGACCAACTCAGCATATAACAGCGGAAAGATGAGGCCCAGACAAAGGGTTATCAAAAGGTTTTATGCACTGTGTAAATTTCTCGAACAAAACAAAGAACGATTTGAGGTAAGGAGTTTTGGAAGTCTGGATAAAAAAAGACTATGTAAAATGAGCAAAAACGCAGTTAATATAGTCCCGAGAGTACCATTGGTTTGGACGCTAGCGCGATTGATACATCAGGCACAAGAACATATAGTAATGAGATAAATGATGAAATACAGTGCTAAAAGAGATATTTACCCTATAACATTCTATTATCCAAGGAAAATACCTATTTTACATGGAGGATGTGACAAAAATCCGTCTAAATTTTGGGATGGAGTCGATTGTCATGTTCTGCAAGGTTATTTAAGGCTCAGGGAGATTGGGAAGCCGGTGGAAATATCATCTCGTCCTCCTAACAGAGGAATAGTGCTGTGTCATGTTGAACACGCAAAGGATATCCCACAAAGCGAAAAGATTTATATGGTTGCCTTTCTCGCAGATCGACTTCGTGACAGCGGTATAGTTGATGCATGGATTGTTCAAAATAGGAAACAGACGAATCGTCATTCGTTTTTTCTAGAACACTGGCCACAACCCGGGATAGTTAGAAGAGATGCAAGTCGGGAAAACCGGGTGGAAAATGTGGTTTATATGGGCAGGATTGAGAACTTGGACCAAAGACTGAGAGGACAGTGGTGGGGAGAAGAACTTAAAAAACACGGACTCAAGTGGAGAGTAGAAGAAAAGGTTTGGTGGGATTATTCCGATGTCGACGTTGTTGTAGCCTTGCGTCCTGTAATCCATAAGAGATTGTGGCGACGTCTCCTGCCGTTTGTTCAATTTAGGAAAATTTTCAAACCTGGAAGCAAACTCATAAATGCATGGATGGCTGGTGTGCCTGCCATACTTAATGAGGAGCCCGCTTTCAGAGCTTTAAGAAAAAGTAATTTGGATTATTTGGAGGCAAATAATCCAAAGGAGGCTCTTCATTGGCTCATACGCATCAAAGAGGATGATAAGTTTTACAGAAGGTTAACTAAAAATTGCTCCTTGAGAAGAAAAGAGTTTCGTCCCGAAAAAATTGCAGAGGAATTGTGGAGGATTGTATCAGGTCCAGTAACGGAAGGATATAGAAAAAAATGCCTTAAAGCCTAAAATTTGAAATATTCAAGAACAATTGCAATATATTCTTATGGGCGAGGTGCTGCGCTAGAACCGGCTTTGACTAATTCTTCGCAGGTGGAGGTGGCATGAAACAAGCAATCTGTAGGGGTAGGTATGGCATTATTAGAGCAGAAGGAGATCAAGGAACAGGCAACTGGAAGGCCTGGAAGAAAGGCATGGATCTTATTTTTGAAGCAGCACATGATTGGAAACAATCTTTGAATGGTGTTGACTATCCATGGCTCTGTTGGAATATTGATGATGAATGGTGCAAATTACAACAAAAACTAGTTGCTTTAACTGGATGGGTTCCTGTCGTAGGGAAGGATACAAACATTGAAAAGCCAACGATTCTTCCAGGCTCTGTTTTCGTGGATTTTAACAAGTATTTTCAGCTACCTGTAATGCAGATGCAATTTCCGCTCGAGTTCGCATTTCTTTTTGCCAAGAGACTTGCATACTGGCACTCTGACTTCATCGCTTCAGTTGCCGATATGATTAAGTTTTCTGAAATATTCAAAAAGTTGAAAGATGGCGAAATGGCGGTGACGTGGACCCTGAGAGGCCTCTTTGGATTCAAATTTAGGAAGCAAAATAGGATTTTCGAATTAATAGGTTGTACTACGGAGAGAGCGAGCCGGGAACAGTTTGAACTGGGGTGCGGCTGGTGGCGGAACACACATTTCCATCCTAACTTTAACACCGCTAAGTTCAAGAAGGCCCCTTATTATGATCATGGAACAGGCATCACAATCTGGGCAACGAAGTTTGGCGGTAAGGTTATCGATCTTGACCCGGACGAGAGAAGAGGTCATGCAAGTAATTATCTATTGAAGAACCAGCCAAAGAAAGCCGACCACCGGAGCAAGGTAGAAGACATGAATGAATACTATGATCTCGAAGAAATGGCCACAAATCTGGGGATAAGTCATTTGCTAGAATGATATACGTGAGGACCGCGATCTCCCCTGTGGGATCAATTTCATATACCAAATCTGTCACACGAGGTCGTGAGTTTCATGAAATTTGGGATCAAGATTTGTATTCCTACCTAGATAATATGAAACGGGCTGCTCCCAGGTGTGCTATACACCTGGAGCAAAAAAGAAACCTTTTAATAAGGAGGAGCAGCCCATGGAAAAAAAGATAGCGTATGTTGGTATTGATTACCACCTAAATTCTCTTTCGATTGCCGTTATGGTTGAAGGTGAAATGGAACTGGGCGTTTGGCTGGGCGCGCTCAACATGCCTGGGGAAAAGGTGGTTGCTAAGTGAAAATCCTTGTCGTTTCAACCGTTTATCCCAATTCCAAGAATCCCAATTTCGGCATCTTTGTGCACGAACGAATGCGTCGGGTAGCTGAACTGTGTCAACTTCAAGTAATGGCTCCCGTACCTCATTTCCCATTTCTTGGGCGGATAAAAAGTGGTTACAGGAATTCGCTTTCCCGACTGGAGTGGTTGGACGGGATCCAGATCCATCACCCGAACTTCTATTTCATCCCTGGAGCTGCCAAATTTTTGGATGGGTGGTTTCTTTATCTTTCTAGCCTGCGGCCGGTTCAATTGATCCGCCGTTCCTTTCCTTTTGAATTGATCGACGCTCATTTCGCTTATCCGGACGGATTCGCGGCGGCTCTCCTTGCCCGGCGTTTCTCGGTACCGGTCACCATTACCCTTCGAGGGACCATCAACCGGCTGATCCATTACACGGGCAGGCGCCAGGCTATTCGTTGGGCCCTTTCCAGGGCGGAACGGGTCTTTTCCGTGAGCCAATATCTCGTGGACCTGGCGTGCACTCTGGGCCTTCCGCAGGAAAAATTTGTGGTGGTGCCCAACGGGGTCGACTGGGCAACCTTTCGGCCGGAGGACCGGGAAATGGTCCGGAAAGAGTTGGAAATCGCAAAGAATCGCAAGGTGCTTATCTCCGTCGGGGCCCTTGCCGAGCGCAAGGGCCATCACCGAGTTCTGGAGGTCTTGCCGGAACTGCTCAGACACTTTCCGGATCTTCTTTACATTGTCGTAGGGGGACCCAGCGTGGAAGGAAACATGGGGCCATCCATGCAGGCAACCGTCCAAGAACTCGGGCTCCATGACCATGTGTGGTTCGTGGGCGAAGTGCCCCATGACGAAGTACCCAGGTTTTTGAGTGCTGCGGACGTCTTTGTTCTGCCCACCAGATACGAGGGATGGGCCAATGTGTTTCTTGAAGCCATGGCCTGCGGGCTGCCCGTGGTGACCACCGACGTGTGCGGAAACGCCGAAGTGGTCCGAGATGGAACGGGTCTTCTGGTCCCCTTCGCCGACGGTCCGGCGATCAAGGACGCGCTCGTGGAAGCCTTGGGACGATCGTGGAATCGAACCCGGATTATGGACTATGCCAGAAGCTACACGTGGGAAAAAGCCGCGGGGCGTGTTCACGAAGAGTTTCAACGCCTCTTGAATGTTCACCCGTGATTGCCAGGATGATGAACATGCAAATCGGAATCGTGGGGACGGGCTACATCGCGAACTATCATGTGGAAATTCTAAAGAAGATTCATGGCGTCCGTGTGGCGGCATGCTGCGATGCGGACGTCGGCCGCGCCCGGGAATTCGCTAGGCGCTGGAACATTTCCAAAGCCTGTGCTTCCCCGGAAGAACTGGCGGAAACGGAAGGGTTGCAACTGGTTCACGTTCTGGTGCCTCCGAGCCACCATTATGCCGTGGCCAAAGCCCTGCTGCAGCGAGGGATCGGGGTTTTCCTCGAAAAGCCCATGGCGGAAACGGCGGAGGAATGCCGGGAGCTGGTGGAACTGGCAAAAGAGACCGGGGCCATCGTCGCGGTGAATCAAAATTCCATCTTCCACCCCGCGTTTATTCGGCTCAAGCGGGATATTGCAAGCGGGTTCATCGGGAAAGTCCATCAAGTGGTCAGTTTTCAGAGCGGCCCCCTGGGGCAACTGGACGCCGGCATGTTTTCCCACTGGATGTTCCGAAAGCCGGGAAATGTGCTTCTCGAACAGGGACCCCACCCTGTGGCGCAGGTTCGAGAACTGATCGGAAACGCCCTGGAGGTGGTGCCCCTGGTGTCGGGCCAAAGAACGTTGGGGGCTGGCCAGATTTTCTTTGATCGCTGGCAGGCGAGCGTTCAATGTCGGCGAGGTCATGCCCTGATGCATTTGTCTTTCGGCCGTCGCTATTTTCTGGAAAGCCGACTGGAAGTGAGCGGTGAGGATGGATGTATTCGAGTTGATTTTTTGAAGAATCTTTACCTTGTGCAAAAAAAATCGGTTTTTCCCGATTACCTGGATCCTGCGGCCAACGCTTTTCGGTACGCCCCCGTGGCCATGCAGGGGCTGGTCAACTTTGCCGATTACGCTTTTTCCAAGCTGGGCGTGCGGGGAAAGCGGGATCCCTTCTACCTGAGCATGCAAAAGAGCATCGAGTCCTTCTACCGGTCGCTGCAATCCGGCGATTCCCCGCACGTCACAGGTATGGACGGCTTGGAGATCGTTGAGTGGTGCGAAAAGTGGATCGATCGGGCCGGAGTGAACGAAAAGGTTCCCCAGGCGGCTGTTTCCAGGGTGGTCGCATCCCGGTCTCGTCCAGAGATCCTAATTACGGGCGCGACAGGTTTTATAGGCCGGAACCTCTTGGCGTACTTTGTCCGCAGGGGTGTTCCAGTTCGGGCGATGGTGCGAAGTGAGCAGGGACTTCCCGAGGTATTTTCGAATCCAATGGTGGAGGTTTTCAAAGGCACTTTGGAAGACCCACGGGCCCTCCGGCGCGCGGTATCGGGAATTCGTGTTCTCTACCACCTAGCCCACAGCATCGGCCGTACCTGGGAGGAATTCCGGCGCGTGAATGTGGACGGAACTCTTGGGCTTGCCGAAGCGGCAAAGACGGAAGGAGTCCGCTATTTCGTGTTTACAAGCACTATTGCCGTCTACTGCTACGCCGATGTGCCGGGAGGACGCGTGGACGAATCGACACCCATTGATTCGAAGCCCGAGAAACGCAATCTCTACGCACGGTCGAAAATCCACCTGGAACACCTACTTCTGGAACAGCATCGGAGCCATGGGCTTCCGTTGGTGCTTTTCCGGCCCGGCATTGTGGTGGGCCAAGGCGGCTCGCCTTACCATTCGGGAGTGGGGCAGTGGAGTCGAGACAATGTGTGTGCCTATTGGGGAGACGGGCGCAACGCCCTGCCGTTCGTTCTCGTGGAGGATGTGTGCGATGCTCTGGCGCGCGTAGTGGAGATCGAAGGGTTGGAAGGGGAGGTCTTCAACCTGGTGGGGGACGTGAGGCTGTCTGCGCGCGAATATGTCCGGCACCTCCGAAGGATTTCCAACCGGAACATTACGGCGTTTCCTTACCCCATGAACCTATGCTTCGCGTCTGAATGCTTCAAAACGGCGATCAAGGCACTCACAGGGGCCCACAAGGACTCGCTGCTGAGCTACCGTGATCTGGCCAACCGTTCGATTCTGGCCGCTTTTGACAATCGGAAGGCCAAGGAGAAACTGGGTTGGCAGCCCTGTGCAGAGCCGGATCTTTTTGCCAACAAGGCGCTAGGATGGGCGTTTTAGGATTCAAGGAGGCCGAGATAGAGTTTTCGGAATTCAGCGACCATTGTGTCCACAGAGAAGCGTTTCATAGCCTCCTCGCGTGCGGAGGCTCCAAGCTTTCGGGCAAACGCAGGGTTTTCGAGCAGAGAGACCATGTGGTCCGCAAAAGCCTGGGCGTCTTCTGACGGCGCCAGAAGTCCCGTCACGCCGTGACGAACCAATTCGGGGTTTCCCCCTACATCGGAGGCGATTACCGGAACACCGCACATCATGGCTTCGAGAATAGAAAGGGAGGCGGCCTCGGATCGAGACGTAACGACAAGAGCGCAAAGCTTGGCGACAATCGGAAGGGGTTTCTTGACCAGACCGGTAAAGAGCACCCGATCCTGGATGTCTGAGCGGCGGCAGCGATCTTGGAATTCGGGTATTCGGTCGCCTCTTCCCATTACGATGAGCCGGGCCCGTGGAACGTGGCGGGTTGCCAAAGTGAAGGCGTCCAGAAGGAGTTCCGGATTCTTGATCCAATCGAGCCGGGCTAGGAACCCAAGAGGCTTTGCGCCCTCCCCAATCCACTCCAGGATTGGCTGATGGGAAGCGGTCGGTACCAAATCCTGGTCCGTTACCGGCTCAATGCCATTGTATATCACGTGAATCTTTCGGGAGGGAAATCCGTCTTTCTCTGCAAGTGCCTTTTTTGAGTGTTCACAGACAGATGTGATCTTGTTTGTCACCAGATTTAGCAGGAGATTGGCGATTCTTCTGGGCTTCTTAACGATATCTGGGAAGTCGCGGCCGTGTTCAGTAAAGACAAGCCGAGGCCGGCGGTGAAGATACCTAGAGAGAGCTGCATAGAAAAATGGTGTGTAGTGATGTGCTTGCAAGATATCGATTTTTCGAGCTGAGGCAAGCGCGGCGATCATCCGAGAGATTCTCAAGTCCAGACCCGGTCGTCTGCCCAGCGCTGTGATTTCGAAGCCTTCCCGTCGCAAATCTTCCCCAAGAAGGCCCACGGTATCCAGGCAGCAAAAACTAACCTGGAATTCGTCTGAAAGCTTTCGTGCCAGAGTTGCAACGATTTTTTCACCCACGTACTGCATGTCCAAAACAACTTGTAGGATCTTTGGTTTCATGTGCATCACTCATCATTCGCAAGGGCATTTCAGCCCAGGGGGCGCTTTTCTTCCGGTAAGGCCGGTGGCGGGGTTTCGAAAATCCTGTTACTTTGACGAGGATTTATATAGCAGCCCTAGGTTGGATCGTCAACGTCCACGGTCCGTGATGGCCGGGATGCGGATGCCGGTGGGATCTCTGTCTCTGGCTAATATATAATGAAACCTATGCCTACTAATTCTCTGCGTCCGCTCATCATAGGCGGTTGGAGTCCCCCTGTCCTGGCTTGTATCCGCAGTTGGGGGCGGAAGGGGTGGGTCGTAGGGGGAATTATTATTCAAGCCTCTGATGAGTCTCACCCTGGATCCCGATACCTGTCAGGATGGTGCTCGATGCGTAAGGAGTTTGTTGGAACAGCAGAGGGAGTGGCAATAGTTGAGCAGTTTGCCAAGAAGTTTAGAGCAGACGGGATTGCTTGTGTGGCGGAATCCATCGCCCTGTGGCTCCGGCATGCAAAAGAGCAAGGGGCACGTTTCCCCACTCTTTGGCTCCCTAAGCGCGATAAGGTTTTGAAATGCCTTGACAAACTCAACCAGATCAGGGCTGCTGAGGTAGCTGATCTCGACACGCTACCAACTATTGTTATTCCCCCTCCAGGGGAACCTTTGCCGGAGGTACCCAAAGGTTTTTTCCCACTATGCGTCAGACCGACCGCTGGAGGTGTGGAACCTCCCTTTAAAGTAAAGCTAGTGGTAGATTTGGGAGGGATTCGCAAACTCATAAGTCGTTTAAATATATTCAAAATGCCTCTCGTAGCCCAACCTTTTCGAAATCTTCCAAACCTTGTGGTCCACGGGGCTCGCCGACCATCGGGGGAAGTCCTGGGACTAAAGGCATTTCTTGTAGGACGAAAGTTTGAGGGGGTGACCCTCACATTGGATCAGTTCCCACTGCCTGAACCGCTCCGGGAGGGCTGTGTTCGGTTCCTCCACGAAATGGACCTTACCGGGCCGTTTCATTTCGAATTTCTGTGGGATTCCAAGCGGGGGAAAGCTTATTTTCTAGAGATAAACAATCGGTTTGGGGGCACAACGGCCAAGGTGTTCGCCTGCGGCTACGAGGAACCAGCCCTGGCCCTCAAGGCCTATGGAGTGCATGTCGATCCGGGGAGGGGCCTTGAGAGGAGAACCGTCTCCAGCAAACAGGCGCTTCTCAAGTATATGTACTATGCTTTGACAGACAGGCTCACGCCGCTCGATTACCCAGACGAACCCAAAGCCAAACGGGTTGCCAAGGCCCT
>JAFDGP010000082.1 GCA_019309245.1 Deltaproteobacteria bacterium
TTCCTTGACCGCCATGAAGGTCTTCCCTTTCAGATCACGCAATGTCTTGATATCATCCCGGTGCGCTCGGCAAAAAATCACCCCGCCGAACTTGGTATAAACCCCTTCGAGACGGCGGTTTCTCAATGTGGCGATCCGATCCACGTCATACCACTCTTCCAGCTCCACATAAAACGACGAGTTGGCGAGGACAAAATCCACCTTGCCCTTTTCAACATAATCGTAGATGTGCTCAAAATCGGTCGGCACAATCACAAAGGTCTTGCCATGAATCGCGCCGGAGAGGTACCTGGCCGTAGGAGACCACATGTCCAGGCACAACCTCGGGCCTCTTTTTGCCAGGACCCCGATTCGTACCACCTCATCATCGCTCCCTGCAGCAGCGCTCACCCCCGGAACACACAGCAGCACAAGCAGCAGACAGATCACACGCACTGGATTCCCTGGTTTTTTGATTGTGTCTTTCCCTGACATTGGAACCTCTTGCCAACATTAGCATCTGATACCAAGGCCTCGTCCTTGGACTCATTTATAAAAGAAACCCCGGAATGAGAGGCCATCATTCTCAATCCGGACGAACCGGAACCAAAAAAATTTATCACGAAAATACGTGCTGTTCTCAAGCCCGAAGGGCGCAAAGGACAAAAACACGAAAGACTCAATGTCTTTTATTTCGTGCTTTCGTGATTATTTTTTAAAGTTTTTTCTCCCAAAACACGCGTATTGTTCTCAATGCATGAGCCGCAACTTGAATCGAGTTTTTTGAGAGGGTCTATTTGGCGCCGTTATGCGCAATAGAAGGGGAGCCATGCTTTTCAGGCTCGGCGTCTCCCAGCACTTTTTGAATCGTCCTGGCCATGTCATCCGTGGTAATCGGCTTGATCACCAGCTCTCTAATGCCCAGGGCCTTTGTCTTTTCCTCTAAGACCGCCTCACTGAACCCTGTACAAAGGATCACCGGGATATCCGGTCGAATGCGCATAAGCTCTTGAGCCAGCTCATCGCCCCTCATATTCGGCATGGTCTGGTCCGTAATCACCAAATCAAACCCGTCGGGCTGGGCCCGAAAGGCTTCCAGGGCTTCAATGCTGCTCGTCCTGACCGTCACCTGATAACCCAGGCGTTTCAACATCAGCCCCACCGAATCCACTGTCGCCTTTTCATCATCCACAAAGAGCACATGCCCCTGACCGGCAGGAATTTGAAAAGCCGCCTCCGATTGTCTGGGACGCGCAACCGCTCCCCCGGGGAACAATACCTGAAACGTCGTGCCCTGGCCCAGGACGCTGTCAAACTTGAGTGTGCCCCCGTAACTTTTGACAATCCCATGAACCACCGAAAGCCCCATGCCCGTCCCCTCGCTTCGGTTTTTGGTCGTAAAAAAGGGATCCAGAATTCGCCCGGCGATCACAGGATCGATCCCACATCCCGTGTCGCTGACACAAAGCCTCACATAGCGTCCCGGCTTGAGACCAGGATGGGGATGCGCAGAGTCCGCATCAAGCTCGACTTCATCCACGCTGACCCCCAACACCCCACCCTTTTCCCGCATGGCATAGGCTGCGTTGGCACACAGATTCATGAGGATCTGATGAATATGGATCGGATCGGCCAGGACCATTCCGACCTCCGCCTTAAAGCGTTCCTGGATCTCAATGGTGGCGGGCAAGGAATACCGTAACAGCTTGAGGGCCTCCTTGATGATCGGGGTAATGGTCAATGGCACCCGCTTTGTCTCTTTTTGTCGGCTGAAGGTCAGGATCTGTTTCACCAGGTCCTTGGCACGATGGCTGGCCTTCAGGACCTCCTGCAAGCCGGGCCTTAACGGGCTGTCCTCGGAAACACTCGAGAGGGCCAGTTCGGTTTGAATGATCATGGGGGTCAAAATGTTATTAAAATCATGGGCAATCCCGCCGGCCAGTGTCCCAATGGCCTCCATCTTCTGAGACTGTCGCAACTGTCTTTCCATGGCGACAAGATCGGTCACATCCCGCTTGACCGCCACAAAATGCGTAATGGTCCCGTCCGGGCTCCTGACCGGAGAGATGCAAGCCTCTTCTTCGTACAAGGTCCCATCTTTCTTCTTGTTGGTAAAGTGCCCGTTCCACACCTCGCCCCTTTTGAGCGTATCCCACAGCTCCTGATAAAAGGCCTGATCATGCCGGCCGCTTTTCAGGAACCGGGGATTCCGGCCCACCACCTCGTGTGTCGGATAACCGGTAATGTGCTCAAACGCGGGATTGGCATACAAAATATTGGCCTCGTGGTCTGTAATCACCACGGCTTCCCGGATATGGTCAATGGCTGTGGCCAGAAGGACCCGATTCGCCTCCTGTTGCCTGCGTTCCGTGATATCCGTAATAAGCGCAAAAGATCCTTCTATGGCCCCGGATTCATCAAACACGGTCGTGGCATTCACATGGGTGTAGAGATCTTCTCCTGTCTTTTTCTTTAAGATGATTTCATAGCTTCGATGGAGGGTGTCGCGGATTTTTCCCATTTGGCTTTCAAAAACCTTCCGGCCCTCCTCATCCACAAAATCCAGGGGGCTCTTTCCGATCATTTCATCAGGACGGTACCCCAGCATACGGCAAAGGGATTCATTCACCTCCACGGTCTTTTGTTCATGATCGATCAGCCAATAGCCTTCGGAGGTGGTCTCAATCAGATGCTGGTATTTTCTTTCCTTCTTGCTCAGTGCCTTTCCCGCCTCAAGGCGTTTGAGGCGGTCGGTGACCGTCATTGCCACGGATTCGGCAAAAGTCGTCAGAAAGTTGAGAATCATGGGGAGCTTTTTTCTATCCACAATGGGAACCTTTGCCAGGGCCTCCAGATAAGCCTTTTGCTCAAAACCATATTTTTGAGCCTGACGATAAAAAAAGTCCAGATCAGGAGGCTCCAGCAAAAACTGTCCGACAAAGGCATTGGCCACATGCTGCCCTTCAATAATGATCGGCGAGGCCGCGTCTGTCAGGCCGTTTTTGCACTGGTACAAGGAAAAGGTTTTTCCTTTCTGGAGGGCATTGGACAATTGGGTATCACTTTCAATACATTTTGCAAAAGTTCGCTTATCTACACGATGAAAATCCGTACAAATCCGCTGCCATCGCGACCCCACAATCACCCGGCCCTGGAGATCAATAATCGCGGCGGCAATGCCTACGGCATCACAAAAACTGTCGAGCAGTCGTTGATGTCGATCCACATCAACAAGTCTCACGAAATCACTGCTGACATCATGGCATTTTCCATGGCCAGCAAGTTCCGGCCTTGCTTCCATCGGACTTTTCCTCTGCACCGGTTAAAGGACCGCAACTTTGAGAAATTCGCCGTCCACATCAAAGACCGTCCCGGGTTCTGTGTCCGAATCTGCCGGGCTGTCCAGAACCTCCACCTCCGGGACGTCCAGGACCAGGTCTTTGTCGAAGGCCAGGCTGGTCACCAAATTTCCACCAATGAGGTTTGCGGCCTCTTTGAAGATATCCTTCAAGTCTTTTTCCGTGACCCCCTGGCCTTCGCCAAGGAGTGCCGCAGCCATATCCTGGACCAGTTTTTCAGACCCATAGACCACCACCTTGAACGGGCTGTTCTGAATGGCGACACTGGCCCTGAAACACAATGTCGGCATGGGAGGCTGAAGATCTTCCCGGATTACTTCCGGAAACATGAAATACATCCCTTCAAACACATGGGGAACAACGCTGTCCAAGACATTCTGGATGTCTCTTGTGTTCATTTTCAACCCCTCTCAACGATTAGTGGCCGAGCTGGCTTCCCTTTTAGGGATTTATCGCGGCAGCATGTCCGCCCAGCAACCGGTCGGTATTCAGCAGAATCCTTGCGCGCCCCTCGGCCTTTGCCATGCCAAGAATCATCTCGGCAGTGCTTCGGCCTCCCAATGAAGGGGGATCTTCAATATCTTCCGCCCTGAGGTTCAAGACCTCTGACACCGAATCAACCACCATCCCCACTTGTGTGGTGCCTTTTTTTCCCTTGACCTCCATGACAATAATACAGGTCCGTTCGTTGTAATCCGATGCCGCCATCCCAAGCTTGATCCGGAGGTCGATTACAGGAATCACCTTGCCCCGGAGATTGATCACGCCCTTGACAAACGGAGGGGTCTGAGGCACGCTTCGGATGGGCGTCATGCCGATGATCTCCTTGACCGACACGATATCCACCCCGTACTCTTGATGATCCAAGTCAAAGATAAGGCGCTTGCCTCCCTTTTTCGGTGTATCCGTCAATTCATAGTCCCGGGCAAAACGCCGGATAAGCCTGGAGATCACCTGGGACAGATCATGCATCCTGGATGTTCGTCTCACCGATCCAACCGCATCGCACGCCTTTTCCGCAAACCGTACATCCATAAACTTATCCAGGTCGATCAAGGTACCGATCCCCATCTCTTCCACCATATAGTGCTGAATGCGGTCCAGATCTTCAATCACCGGGAAGAGGTCATCGGTCTTGATCCCCTGAGGCTCTGTAAGCACCTTTTTGAGCACAGGGGCCTTGAGCCCGAGGTTCTTTTTGGGATCCAGAAAGGTCACCGCAATCTCTGCCGCCTGGTCAGGCTGTTGAGCAATGAACTGTCCCGCCTGGACCAGCATGGTAACAAATTCCTGGACCGCGTCGGGATAATCCTGGATCAGTTCATCGCGCACGACAACCACACAGCACGGATGGTCCTGCCAGAGTTCTCCGGAAAAAAGCATGAGATCCCCGGTTCCGGATGCAATGGCCTTTGTGCCAAGGGGTTCAGCCACGGTGTATCCGCACACCTCCGCATGTTTGGCCAGAAATTCCGGCATCTTGATCGGTGGAACCACTTCGAAAAGCACATCCACGCCCTCTTGGCCCGCCACGCCCGGTCTCAGGCCGATCTCGCGCAACAACATGGTGGAAAGCATATGATGAATGGAAAGCATGTGGGGAATATAAAAGGTCTTGCCCCTGAAGAATTCCTGCAAAGAGCCCCGTGTCGGGACCTGTTTGCTTCCAACACAAATACTGCCGTTCTTGTGGGCAAAAAGCACCAGCTTCATGGGCGCACCGACCCCAAAAAGGTCCATGGCAATCGGGGCCAACACAAAGGCTGCGTCAATATCTCCCGTCTCCAGGGCCTTTTGAACGGGGTTCCAACTGGGCATGCAGAGGGTCTCCAGCTCAAATCGCTCAGGCGCCAGGGCTCCGGAGGCGATCAGATGCTTCAACACCCCCAGGGTCAAATGGTCTGTGATCTGGATATGGGCCACACTCAAGTGGACCTTACCTGAGGCGGTCTTCCGCGGAGGCCGGTGTCTTCCCAGGCCGTCTGAGCGGCCCTCAGACTTGATCCCAAAGGTTTCTTCAATCGCGTATCTTAATTCCGGGGCGGAGAAGGGCTTGGAGATGAAACCACTCACCCCGGCCTCCACGGCCTTACGGGCTTGTTTTTTTTCCGCCTGGGCTGTGGCCATGATAAACGGAACATCCTTCCACCTTTCTTCGGACCGGACCTCCACCAGGAGATCATAGCCCCCTTTTTCCGGCATGTTCCAGTCACTGATAATCAGCTTGATATCCGGCTCCTGATTCAGCTTCTGGATGGCCTCCTCGCCGTTACGAGCTTCCAGAACGTTATTGAAACCGACCTGGGTAAGAATTTGCAGTTCCATTTTTCGGGTTAGATCGGAGTCTTCGACCAGCAGTATTGTCATGTCAAGATCTAATGCCATGGGTCCCTCTCTTACCTTCTTTTTGATATATGGTTGGCTGAACATAGCGAAAGCCGTTAGCAATGCCTGTCAAACTTTCTGAATGCCCGATAATCAGGTAGCCACCGTCTGCAAGGCAGTCATAAAACTTGTTGACCAGTTCTTCCTGGGTCTGCTTATTAAAATAGATCATAACATTCCGACAGAAGATAAACGCAAAGGGGTCTTGAAAACAAAACGGCTCCATGAGGTTCAAACGCTGAAAACTGATCATGTCTCTGACAGGCTGCTTGACCCTGAAGTTTCCTTCCTGGTTTCCATAACCCTTCTGGAAATATTTCCGCAACATAGCGGCGGGAATCTTGTCAAGCCGTTCCCCGGCATAGATGCCGCTTCGAGCCCGGGCCAAGACCTGTGTGGAAATATCCGTGGCCAGGATCTTCGTGTCATTGGGCAGGAAGTCCCCAAAATATTCCTTCATACAAATGGCCAGGGAATAGGGTTCCTCCCCGCTTGAACAGCCCGCACTCCACACGCGGATCCTTTGGTAGCGCCCATTTCCAGCCATCCAGGAAGGAAAGACGGTTTTCTTCAGGAAATCAAAATGTCTTTCTTCGCGAAAAAAGCTCGTCAGGTTCGTAGAAATCGCATCCAGCATCCTGACCAGTTCATCTCCACTGTCATCCTTGGTTACAAACTGGTAGTAGGCCCGAAAGCTTTCAAACCCCCGCTCCCGAAGCCGCTTGCTCAGTCGGGCGCGGACCAGGGCCTTCTTGCCGGCATGCAGCTCGATCCCGCATTTTCCATAGACCAGGGCGCTGAAACGCCGGAAATCCCGGTCTGATAACTCTGCACAATGCATACCATTATCCACGGACTACCGATCCCTCGCCCATCTCAAACAATCCGGCCACATCCAGAATGAGTCCCACCCGGCCATCCGCCAGGATCGCGCCGCCGGCCATGCCCTTCACGTTTTTCAGGTGTTCCCCCAGACTTTTGATCACCACTTCCTGCTTGCCGACCAGGTCATCTACCAGCAGGCACTTGCGCCGGCCATCGCTTTCCGCCACGACCACAATGGCCTCCCACGGAGCCTTATGTCTGGGTTCAAAATCAAAAATCTCATGCAACCGGATGAGCGGGTACAGATTGTCTCGAATCCTGATCATCTCTCCTTGATTGGCCACGCTGGTGTAGGCCGAGCGTTCCGGCCTCACGGATTCCACCACGGACATCGTGGGGATGATAAAATCCCGGTCTCCGGCCCGCACGGTCATGCCGTCAATGATCGCCATAGTCAGGGGCAGCTTCATCAAAACGGTCGTGCCTTCGCCCTTTTCGGACTGGATCTCGATCTTTCCGCGCATCTTTTCCACTGCGCGCTTGACCACATCCATCCCCACCCCCCGGCCCGAGACATCCGTCACCTTTTCAGCCGTAGAAAACCCCGGCTGAAAGATCAGGTTGTATACGTCCTGATCAGACAGGTCCTGCCCGGAGGAAATCAGGTCACGCTCAATGGCCCGCTGGATGATCCGGTCCCGGTCCAGACCCTTGCCGTCTTCAGAAATCTCGATGACAATGTTTCCCCCCTTGTGGTAAGCTTTTAAGGTGAGCGTGCCGGTCTCGGGTTTGCCCGCAGCCCTTCTGTCTTCAGGGGCTTCAATACCGTGGTCCACCGAGTTTCTCACCATGTGGACAAGGGGGTCATAGATCTCGTCCACCATGTTGCGGTCGATCTCGGTGTCTTCCCCGACCATCTCCAGCACGGCCAGCTTGCCGGACTTCTTTGAAAGATCCCGAACCAGGCGGATCATCTTATGGAAGGTCTGCTTGATGGGAACCATGCGCAGCGACATGGAAATCCTTTGGATCTCTGAGGTAATCCGCCCCAGTTGCGACAGATTGCTGTAAAGTCTCTTGTCCTGGGCCGCCAGCATGCTGATATCCTGGCTCAACATGGCCTGGGTGATCACCAGCTCTCCGACCATGTCCACCATATTGTCCAGCTTTTTTGTATCCACCTTGACCACCGCGGCCAGCTCCTGTTTTTTCTGTGTAACCGGTGCATCTCCTCGCAGCTTTCTTTGATCGCGAAGGGCCCCGGCCACATCCCTTGCGGTCGTCTTTTTTTCTTCTATCAGGATCTCCCCCAATTTCTGGCCCGTATTGCTTTGTTTCTCAAGGGCCTGAGCGACATCCTCTTCAGAGACCACCCCTTTATTGATAAGAATGTCGCCCACGTCTGCGCCATCTGCCCGTGGGGTGTGGTCAATCTCCTGACACGCGGACTCCGACTCACCAGCCTGGACCCGCCGTAACCGATCCAGAAAGGCCTCCAGGCCGAAGTCTCCTTCCTCATACATCCCGCTCTCAACGGCCTGGCGGAGATGATTGATCATGGACTTCATCAGGTCAACCGCATCCAGGATCAGGTCTGTGACCGTTTCATCCACAATGACTTTCTCACTTCTGGCATCATCCAGCAGGGTCTCCACCTCATGGGCAAGCCGGTTGATATCCGCAAGGTTCAAAAATCCGGCGACCCCTTTGATGGTATGAAACGGCCTGAAAATGGCGTTCATCACCTCAATGTTTTGGGGGTCCTGTTCAAGAGACAAGACATTGACCTCTATCGTCTCCAGATGTTCCAGGGACTCTGTGACAAAACTTTCAACAAGTTCCTTATCCTGAAGAATATCCATGGCCGGTTTGTCCTCCCTATCGTCTTCGGGTGACTCTATCTCCTGGGTGACAGACGTCTTTCCGCATAAGCCACACCGCTCCAGGAAATCTGATATTCTGTCCGCATAGGCGTCTACATCGTCAGCATCGCGTAAGCATTCTTGAAACAAAGAGATCCCGTCCGCGAGCTGTTTACAGCCCTGATCCGGATCAGGATACTCCCCTGAGGCCATTCGCTCTGCAAGGGCGTGCAGGCCGTGGGCAAAATCGCAAAGAGGCTTTGGCGCGGCCCCTTCGATTGCTCCTACCAATTCATCAAAAAAGCCTTGGACGGCCGCCAGCTTCTCTGTAGCCTGCGGGTCCAGCATAACCAGGTCAATGGCCAGTTTATCCAGAATCTCTTCCACCTTTTTTTTATATTCTTCCATGATTCGACTCCCTGTCGCCTCTTACACCTTACAATATATTGATAACCTCCTGGGCGACCCGGTCCAGTGGGGCCACCTTTTCAACAGCACCGATCTTTGCGGCCTCCTTTGGCATCCCGTACACCACGCAGGAGGCTTCGTCCTGGCCGATGGTCCTGGCCCCGGCCTGGCGCATCTTCAACATCCCCTTGGCGCCGTCCGCCCCCATGCCGGTCAGAATGACCCCCACAGCGTTCGGCCCGGCGTA